>CANETI010000126.1 GCA_947440715.1 Planctomycetota bacterium
GACACCTGTTATTCGTGCCACGGCGATAAAAAGCAAAAAGGAAAATTACGGCTCGACGCCAAACCGCTCGCCCTACAAGGCGGCACGAGCGGACTCTCCATTAAACCAGGTGACAGTAAAAATAGTTATTTGATGCAGCGCATTCGCGGTGAAGGCGATGAGAAGCAAATGCCTGAAAAAGCAGATCCGCTGACCGCTGAACAAACCGCTATTTTGGCTGCGTGGATTGATGCGGGTGCGGTATGGCCTGACAGCGCATCCGTTCAGGGTGCTACTCTTGCTCAGCATTGGGCTTATGAAAAACCTTTACGTCCAACCATTCCCACTATTAAAAATGCTGAGTGGATAACATCACCGATAGATGCGTTTGTGTTAGAACGCCTAAACCTAGAAAACATTAAACCCGCACCTGCTGCAACTAAAGAAGCACTCATTCGTCGTCTGAGTTTGGATTTGATTGGTTTACCTCCGACCCCTGACGAGGTCTCTGATTTTGTAAATAACAAGGCAGAAAACGCCTATGAATTATTAGTAAACCGACTTTTGGCTTCGCCACATTACGGCGAACGTTGGGCGCGGCTATGGTTGGATTTAGCGCGCTACGCCGACACCGATGGATTTAATTTTGATAAACAGCGCGTGATGTGGCCATGGCGTGATTGGGTGATCAAAGCCTTCAATAATGACATGCCGTTTGATCAATTTACCATTGAACAACTCGCTGGTGATTTATTGCCCAACGCTACACAAGACCAACGACTCGCCAGTGGTTTTCATCGCAACACCATGGTCAACAGTGAAGGTGGTGTCGATCCGGAAGAGGCTCGTTGGGAAAATTTAATTGATCGTACGAATACCACGGCAGCAGTTTGGATGGGCAGCACCATGGGCTGTGCACAATGCCACAATCATAAATATGACCCGTTTAGTCAGCGAGATTATTATTCACTCCTCGCTTATTTCGACAACGCCGATGAAGTTTCTTTAACGCTTGAAAATGGCGACGATAATAAAGCGGACGAAAAAAAGAACTTATCTAGTCTCATTTTCAAAGAAAAAACTGCTTCAAAGCCACAAACTCACCTACGTATACGCGGTGCTTATGTCAGCAAAGGTGATTTGGTTGTTGCCGCTACACCTGGATTTCTTCCGCCTCCCAATCCTTCATGGCCACAGAATCGTCTGGGATTAGCACGCTGGTTAATGTCTGATAACCACCCATTAACCGCTCGCGTCATGGTGAATCGCATTTGGGAAACCTATTTTGGCCGTGGGTTAGTAGCGACCAGCGAAGATTTTGGTACCCAGGGAGAAAAACCAACCCATCCGGCATTATTAGATTGGTTAGCGGTCGAATTTCGGGAAAGCGGTTGGAGCATTAAAAAATTACACCGTCTGATCGTCACCAGTGCCATGTATCGTCAGTCATCAACGATCACCTCAGCCTTATTGGAGCGCGATCCCACCAACCAATGGCTTGCTCGCGCGCCACGTTTTCGTTTAGAAGCGGAATTACTCCGCGACAATGCGTTAGTTATCAGCGGATTGTTTGCTCCAACCGTCGGTGGACCTAGTGTCTTTCCACCTGGTCCAAAAGAATTAGGTCGCATTAATACCAATAAAGAAAATATTAAATGGACCACCAGCTCTGGTGAAGATCGCTATCGTCGCGGGTTATATACCTTTTGGCGACGAACCTCACCGTATGCCACATTCTCGACCTTTGACGCACCCAGCCGGGAATTCTGCACCCTTAAACGCCCTCGCAGCAATACCCCAATGCAGGCTTTAAGTGCACTCAATGATCCCGCCTTTTGGGAAGCAGCGCAGGCATTGGGAAAAATCATGGCGACCCATCCAGGCCCGAAAATCGAAGATCGATTACGCGTAGGACTGCAACGTTGCGTCGCACGCACACCATCAGATCAAGAAATAAAAGACCTCACTAAAGCTTTTGAACAAGAACGTGTTGTTTTCACCAAAAATATAGACGCGGCAGCAACCATTTGTGGCGGAAACGGCGACGCAACATTAGCGGCATATATCATGCTGGCCAACGTGTTGCTCAATCTTGATGAAACCATTACGCGGGAATAACCATGAAACCGTCCGACTTAATTGACCATATTGAATGCCGCAAAAACGCAGTGACGCAGAAATTGGAGGAGGCGAATTTAAATGGCGAAATGCCAAGCACTTTGACCTCCTCTGACCTCCGCGCCTCCGCGCCTCCTGTGAATGAAGTCCGTAGCACGTCAGTTAAACAACGTTCACGACGATCACTATTACAAAAAAGTCTGTTAGGTCTCGGTGCACTCGCACTTGCCCCACATCTAGCTCCGCTCGGTGCTGCAGAACCAGGTCGCAGTGATCCGATGACGCCGAAGCCCTCACATTTTCCGGCGAAGGCTAAGCGAATTATTTATTTATTCATGGCTGGCGCACCGTCACAGATCGATTTATTTGATTATAAACCGAAATTAACCGAACTAAATGATCAGCCATGTCCTGAAAGTTTAATTGCCGGTGAACGTTTCGCGTTTATTAAAGGCATTCCGAAATTACTCGGTTCGCCACATACTTTCAAACAACACGGAAAAAGCGGCATGTGGGTCAGCGATTTGCTTCCACATACGGCCAAGGTGGTTGATAACTTGGCTTTCATTCGCTCGCTCCACACCGATCAATTTAATCACGGTCCTGCGCAAATCTTTATGAATAGCGGCCATCAAATTGTTGGGCGGCCTAGTATGGGTTCGTGGTTAACGTATGGATTAGGGAGTATCAGCGACAGTTTACCCGGATTTCTCGTGCTGCTCAGCGGCGATATTGATCCAGGTGCAGGTAATGCTTGTTGGTCGAGTGGATTTTTACCCACGTCGTATCAAGGCGTTCCACTGCGCACCCAGGGCGAACCCGTGTTATTCGTTGGTAATCCTGACGGTGTTGATGCCGCTGCGCGCCGCCGCAGTTTAGATACTTTACGTAAATTAAACGAACAGCACCTGGCAAATACGGGAGATCCCGAAATCGCCACGCGTATTGCTGCTTATGAGATGGCCAATCGCATGCAAACCAGCGTGCCAGAATTAACTGATTTAAAATCAGAACCCAAACACATCCATGACATGTACGGCAGCATCCCTGGGAAACCAAGCTTCGCGACGAATTGTTTAATGGCACGACGGTTAATTGAACGTGGATCGCGCGTGGTTCAGCTCTACCATCGTGGCTGGGATCATCACGGTGAAAATAAAAATAAAGATATTCAATCTGGTTTGGGAAAACTCTGTAATGAAACCGATCAAGCCTGCGGTGCTCTGATCACCGATCTGAAACAACGTGGATTATTAGATGACACGTTAGTCGTTTGGGGCGGTGAATTCGGTCGCACACCGATGAACGAAGCGCGCAATGGTTCGAAATTTCTTGGACGCGATCATCATCCACGCGCCTTCACCATGTGGATGGCCGGCGGTGGCACTAAAGCTGGCGTAATTCACGGAGAAACCGATGAGATTGGCTACAATGTCATTAAAAATCCCGTTCACGTCCATGACCTACACGCCACGATTTTACACACCATGGGAATCGACCACACCAAACTTACTTACCGCTTTCAAGGTCGAGACTACCGATTAACCGACGTACATGGGCATGTCGTTAAAGCCGTGCTGACTTAGTCGTCATTCACCGTTATTGAATTCGTATTATATTCAGATCATAAAACACCCCAGTCGAGATCGACTGGGGTGTGCCCTTATTCAAATCGAACCAATTAATCGAAATATTATTTTGCCGGTTTTTTCGGCGGTTGCCCACCACCAAGTGCTCCCATTGCCGCACGAAATTCTTCCTGCGATAATGCACCGTCATTATTGGCATCGCCTGCCTTGAAGGCTTTTTCCACGCGTTCGCGCATCGCTTTATCTTTATCATCGCCGCCTTCTGGTGGACGAGGACGGTCGCCGCCGCCTTCTGGTGGACGAGGACGGTCGCCGCCGCCTTCTGGCGGACGAGGACGATCGCCACCACCTTCTGGTGGACGAGGACGATCGCCACCACCTTCTGGTGGACGTGGACGGTCGCCACCACCTTCTGGTGGACGTGGACGGTCGCCGCCGCCTTCTGGCGGACGAGGACGATCACCGCCACCTTCCATTCGTTTTTCCATCATTGCACGAAGGCCATGGCCAAATTCCGGCATGGAGACAGCGCCATTGCTGTCGTGGTCAAATTTAGCAAATAAATTTCCCGCTTCGGGTCGTTCGCCAAGATCTGGTTTATGCTCACCTGCTGGACGATCAGGGCGTACACCCGGACCTTCGCCCTCACCGGCATGGATTACAGGAACTGCAATCAAAGCTGCAGCCAAAATCGTAAGCGTACGAGTAAACATAAGAAACTCCTGTGACCCGAACTGATGGGCGGTATTGCCCAGGGGCCTGGGTGGGTCGCCAGTAAACATACACCACAAACATGAGGGGATGATGAGGATAAAGGAACAATAATGATCACAAAAAACTGACGTCGGCCTGATAATAGCCACGCCCGACTTCGTCACAAATATATATTTGACAAATGCTTATGTGTTCTTTTTCTCTTGTTGTCCTGAAAAACTCCTCGCTCGTCGCCACCAGGAAGACCCTCGTTCAGACTGCATATACAAAATAACACTATGGTTTTGCAGTAATGTTCCAGCTTCCCGAACCAATCCGCAGCGTGGGATTCGTTAACGAAAATTCGACGTTTAATCCAGCTTCGGTAGCGGTTTTTCCATCAATCCGAATCGATGCCACATCACTGGTTAGAATAAAGACTCTCGCATCGCAATTTGGCGGAATGGTTATTTTTACACTAAATTGCTCAACGGTACGCTCCCAAGCAACTGAATTTAACCCATAATGTGATGTATGTTCTGCACGTACCCAGGTCATCGGGGCACGTTCGGGATTACTGGTCGGTGTAGGTGGGCGTGGGCGAATAATTAAATGCTGCATGCCTGCGCCGGATTGATCAATACCAGCCAGATCGCGGAACATCCATTCGCAGACCGAACCAAAAGCATAATGGCTAAAACTATTCATGGCGGCGTTATGACGGCCAAATCCATCTTCTTTGGTGTAGCTGTCCCAGCGTTCCCAAATACTGGTGGCGCCATTTTCGACTTCATAACCCCATGATGGAAAATTTCGACTTTGGAACATACGAACGGCCAAATCGTGCTGACCATTCGCACTAAGGACAGGCAACAAGGGTTTCGTACCAAGAAATCCGGTCGCCATGCGATAACTGTTATCCGTGATGCGTTGCACCAAACGCGCGCTGATCGCAGCTAGATATGCCTCTGGTACTAAATGATTTTCTAACGCCAACACGTGCGCGGTTTGTGTTTGTACTTTCAACGTGCCATCGGCATTTAACCAATCCAAACACCAACGAGCGACGACGTCGGTGCGCAATTGGCGATACGTTGCGGCCTCGGAGTCTTTACCAATGGCCTGCGCCATTTCCGCCATCATTAACGCATCTTTCGCGTAATAAACGGCGTCGATAAATTCGACCGGAGTGTCTTCTTTCAAGTTCAACCAATCACCCCATGGGTTACCTATGCTGACACCCGTTAGCGATGGCGACGAAGCTTTGCGCCAGTCCATAAATTTCGTCATCGACGACCAATGCCGCTCGACGACACGCGTATCGCCATACACCTGCCAAATGGTCCAGGGACAAATAATGCCGTAATCCATCCATGCCGTGCCAAAGGTTTTTCCAGGTTTACCGTGGCCCATCGGATACGGAGCGTAATCGGGATAAGGACCTTCGGGACGTTGCGCCTCTTCAACATCATCTAACCACTTGGTGAAAAAACTGGCAACATCAGCGACATAAGCAGATGAACGCACGTAAATTTGCGCGTCCCCCGCCCACCCTAATCGCTCATCCCGTTGCGGACAGTCGGTTGGGATATCAATAAAATTAGCCAACTGCGTACGGGTGATGTTAGCGAATAATTGATTAAAAATCGCATCGGATGACGTAAAGGATGCGACTACCGGCGTGTCGCTATTAATCACTAATCCGGTAATGGTACTGAGCGTTGGTGGCTGAGCGAGGCCAGATAATTCCACATATTGAAAACCGTGATATGTAAATCGCGGCGTCCATGTTTCTCCGTTCGCATCGCCGCGCAGTATATACGTATCGGTCGCACGAGCTTTGCGTAAATTTTCCGTCATTAAACGTCCGTCCGGATGCACCATTTCGCCGAAACGCATACGTACCGTGGTGCCCGTTGGACCAGTGACGTGAAGGCGAATATTACCCGCGATGTTTTCACCTAAGTCAAAAATATACACACCGGGTGAATGTTCTCGTAAAGCTTTTGCCGCAATTTCACGCGTGATGCGTACCGGCGGTCCGCTGTACGCTTGTAATCGTACAGGACGTTGAAAACCGTATTCTTCATCGCGCGTGCCGGTGTTGTCTGAATAAGGGGCAATAATGCTGCCTGTTTCTTCGGCGCGAATCACGGACGCCCAAGAGCTGGCGTCGAAACTCGCCCTCGACCAATTTGGTTGTGCTAATCGCGCATCATAATGTTCGCCCATCAACAAATCCGCTTCGCGCCACGGCCCCGCGTCGGTGACCTGCCACGACGTGTCGGTACTAATTCGTTCATGTGAACCATCTTCATAAGTAATGTCGAGCTGTGCTAATAATGCTGGTGTTTTACCATAGAACATACGGCCAGTCTTATAGGGACCGTAACCAACTAACTTGCCATAACCAACATAACCTGAATACCAACCATCCGCGACCACTGCGCCAAGACAGTTATCCCCGACTTTCAGCAGAGCGGTGACATCGTGGGTCCGCACATAGGCACGCTTGCGGTAATCGCTCCACCCCGGTTCAAAATACGCATCACTTACCGCTTGTCCGTTCAACCAACCATCAGCGATTCCAAGCGCTGACACCGACCATAACCCACGGGCAATTGGTTTTTTTAAGGTAAAGGTTCGGCGATACTGGCGAGCTGGTGGAAGAAACAGTTTCTTTTGCTCCTTGTGTACTGGATTCGTATCGCGAGCACTGATCCATAACGCCGTCCAATCACTGTCATTTAATAGGGCCATGGTCCACATGGTGGGAACGCTCCACATCGAAACAGAACCATCGCTACCCCACACGCGCACTTGCCACCAGCATTGCTGAGCAGACGACAATGGTTTTCCA
>CANETI010000127.1 GCA_947440715.1 Planctomycetota bacterium
CCGCCGCTAAGTTTTGATAATAGAGTGTCAGTTGGCGTTCGTAGCGTGTCGGGAAGCGATCTTTTTGTGCAGAGGTCAACGTTTCACGCTCTTTGGCTGGAAGATCCACTTGCCAAGAGGCTGTGCCTTGGTCGTTATTTTTTTCACCATCTAATAATTCTGAACCAAGTTCTTTGGGTTCTTTGGGATCGACAGTTTGGCTTTGATTTTGCACGACTAATTGCGGTGGCTCTTCGCCAGGCATCGGTTGGCCAGGGGGCATTGGCTGACCAGGCTGACCGGGCATTGGCGGCATGGGAGCGCCGGTTGCTTCGGCTAATTGTTGTTCCAAGCCTTGTTGCAATTCTTCGAGAGCGGCCAGGGCTTCCTTCATTTCGCCTGCGGCTTCGGCTTTATCTTGTTCGCCTAATTCTTGAGCCGCTTCTTTTTGTGCTTCTTGGGCCTTTTTCGCCGTGCTTTCTAAGGCGGGTGGCGGTTGGACTTGGGCTAACTGCGCCTGTAATTGCGCCTGCTGTGTTTGCAATTGATTGAATTCTTGTGGCGTGCTGGATTGATCGAGCGCTTCGGTTTTCTCTAACAGTTGTTGTTGCTGTTGTTGGATATTTTCAACCTGTGCGAGTTGTTGTTCCAACTGGGCAATCGACGGATCTTGTTGCTGTGGTGATTGACTGGCTAATTGTTCCTGAGCTTTTTCTAACGCATCCAATACTTTTTGCTGAGCTTCTTGCGCTTGGGCTAATTGATTGTCGGCAATATCCTGCGCCGCTTCTTGAATGGCGTCTTGTACTTTGGCATCAGTGAGTTTCTCTAAGGCTTTTTCAATTTCTTTGGCTTGTTCGGGATCGCTGGCTTTTTGTTCCTGCGCTTGTTCTTTCAGCGCTTGCACCGCTTCTTGAACTTGTTGTTCCAATTGATTTTGTTGTTCGGCGGTTTTTTCTAAATCTTTTTGTTGTTCTTTGTTCAGCTCTTCTGCTTTTTGGCCGAGGTTCTTTTCAGCTAATTTTTCCGTCGTTTCTTTCAGGCGCTTTTGTTCATTGATGACTTGGGCTAAATCAGTTTTTAATTGTTTACCAAATTGTTCCTGCAACTGCTTGAGCAGTTTATCCAATTTGACCACGATCTCGCCTTGGCCATCGGCAGCGTCGACTAATTCACTGCGTAAGGCGACTAAATTTTGTAATTGCCGTGCATGCGATAGACGCGTTGCCACCCATGGCATGTTGCGTTCAGTCCCTTTGGCATTTGGGTCGCTCAATTGTTCCAACGATTTGCTCAAGGTATCCAACACCGCGAGTTTAGCTTTGTCACCAATTCCGTTGTAGCGGTATTCATCGATCAGACCGAGCACTTCTTGTCCGGTGGTCGTGGTCTGCGAACTGATGCTCTTTTGACGGCCTTCTTCCGAACGCACGGCACGAGTGGTGGTTTGATCAGCCGACCATAAGGAACCACTGAAAGCTAAAGCAATTAATAATGGACTCAGATGTCGTGTCATGGGATGCCCCTCGTGTTCTGGTAACGGCTAGGTGTGCGAGTTGTTACTGATGGGAAATCAGACAGCCGAACGGAATATAACGGTACTATGCGCAACGTGATGCCGACAGCGATATTTGACGACGGCTTGAAATGATTAGGTTTGTTTGAACTCGAAAGAAGAGGTTTACAAGTTATTGCATCGGCGATGCGCGTAATATTCATTTGGCTGGTTCAGTAGCGGGCGGATCGTTGACGTCGCGGCGTAAGGTGTCGACGGCGTCGCGAGCATCTTTTTGTTTGTCGCGGATCAGTTTCAGGCTGTCGACCATGGCGGCGCGGTCGCGCTCTAACATTTCTTCCAGTACAGCGGCGTCTACTACGGTAAATGCATACTGTGAACTGACGGCACGGTTGGCGGTCGGGGTGCGGTTGTCTTCGACTTCGATCCAATAAGTAATGCGACAGTCATTAGGGATGGTAAGCGTGCGTAAATCAAAAACGATCTCGCCGCTGATTTCTGATGAAGCGCTGCCTTTGACTAAGCCAGCGAGTTCAAGTACTTGAGCCGACGGTTGATGATCAACATCGAAGACCGCATTGGCTGCTGCTAAAGCTTCATCGCCGGTGGTGATGGTATATTTCAAACGTCCTTTTGCGACACCGTGGTCATCGCGCGCGTTAAATTTTACTGGCCAACGCGCAAAGCGCGTCACGGTTTTATCACGCGCGGGAAATGAAATTTTCACAGTTGGTGAACGGTCTTTGACCGCGTCGATTACGTAATCAATGGGGTTGCGGTTATCAAAGCCATCATCGCACCGGAGCAATAAACGGTACGAGCCGCTGACTTCTACGGGTAGATCAATTATACCACTCGCACCATTATCGCCCAACATTAAATCCAAAGGTGGTTGATCAATTTTATTAATGCGACGAATGAGTTGTGCGGCAATAACTGGACGATTGAAGCGCGCTGCCAGCGTGACGTGGCTGCCTTCTGGGGCGCGAATATCACCAACCGCGGAGGTTTCGTTTTGACGTCGAAGATATTCAGGAAAGCGATAAGCCAAGCTCAAATTTTTAATGGCAGGGCGATCTACCACGGTGATGGATTCGTGGCGATTCCACAGCGCATCGCCAGCAGCAGGGCGAAAGGTCATGTTGGATAAGACATGATCGATGGTGCCGATATACACAACGCCGGTTGGATTTTCCCGCGCTAAAATGATTTCACTCGTGTGACCGTCGGCATCAGTCAAGGTGGCGCTGGCGCGTTCTGGTAAATCACCAGTCGGATCAAGTTCAATACTTACGACAAATGGTTCGCCACGTGCCACTAACTGGCCAGGTGATACCGAAATAATACGAGCAGCAGTGGGATAGGCGACTTCGGCCAAGGTCAAACGAGCAAAAATGGCACGGGTAAAATCGCTGCGCCACGCACCCAGGGCAACGGCAAGCAAAATAAATCCAGCCGCTATCAAGGCGACTTTCTTGAGCATCGATAAATCAATAATATCGGTGAAGCGCATACTGCCAGCAAACGCTACCGTATCAGCTTCAAGCGCGGCGATTAAATCACTTGAGCCAATCGCTCGCCCATCGCGGCGTAATTGAATGGTGGAAATCAATCGACCACGCAATTCGGGATGGCCACGTTCAACCTTGAGCGCAACTTCATCATCATCAGGGACATGTAGTAATACGCTGATTAAGCAGCGCCACACCACGTATCCTAATGCCGCCAACATAGCGGTTAGTAATATCCCACGCGCTAACGTATCGCCACTCCCAGGGGTTGAGCGCGCTAAAATTAACCAGTCAACCAAGAAGAATCCGACGATGAGCGCCAGCACCGCTAATGCTGTACGAGCCAAACCCTGACCAATCGCTACGTTGCGTTGGCGGGCGCGAACCGCGGCTAATTTTTCAAGCAGGATGTCTTGACTCATAATAAATCCCACCGTTTACGATAAAACCACTCGAGGCCCAATAGCATGGTGATCAGCAGGATGATGCCTGGTGAATTCCACAGCGCGCGTTCTTCGCGCCGAGGTTCGAGGATATGCTCTTGTGCTGCGAGATCTTTTTTCAGTTCTTCGAGTTGCGCGAGGGTGGCGAAGCGGCCTTTGGTCGCGTTGGCAATATTGGATAATAATTCGATACGCATACCCGGATCATCAAATTCGATGCGCGGTGGAACGGCGGTAAATAATCGTTCCGCCTCGTCCGCTTCATCTTTGATTGTCAGACGATATTCACCGGCAGTGCCTGGAACAAATTCACCGTGATAAGTGCCCGGTTGATCTTTAATACCTGCTAGCGTCACTTCTTCGCGACCTAAGGCGCCGCGTTCAATCACGGCGGTGACAGCATCATCAACGCGACGATTAAAATTCTGATCAAGTAAACGAGCAGTGATCACCGCACGATCGCCGATGACATATTCAGACTTATCGGTTTCTAATTGCACACGATTAGTTTTTCCGAGCAAATGCGCCTGTGACAGGGAACCAATAATTTGGCCCCAAAAACGACGATGGGCTTCTGGGCCGGGTTTTGCCCGCCAACGCCAAGTTTCATCGGTGCCAATGAAAACGACTTGGCCTTTTCCATAGCGTTGTTGCACGATCAGAGGTTCACCTTCATCGCCTGGACGTCCGCTACCACCGATGCTCACCAGCGAAATTGCGCCTGGTTTCAAACGAGTGGCAGGATAACGCCAAAACATCGGTTCGGTGCGTTCCCACAGTAATTCATTTTCGCGGCCTTCACTGGCAAGGCGAGTTAATGATGAGCGTTTGCCTTCAGCGGTTAAGTGCGGAGTGAAACTATTTTTAATCGTGCGTGCTTGTTCGTCATCAACGGTCCAAGAACCCTGGGCTTCGATGTCGATGGGAAATAAATTAGCGAGCGGCGTATTAGCGTAACCATTGGGCATGCGCGAGCGGCCTGCCATCAACAACACGCCACCACCTTCATTTTGGACAAATGTGGCGACATTGGTTAATTCATCACTGGTAAAAAACTCAGCGCCGATGGCGCCAAAGATAATCACGTCATAATTACGTAATTCGCTGAGTTCAGATGGGAATGCGCGTAAATATCGTCGATTAGTTGCGGGTAGGCGATCATCTGCTTGGCGAAAGAGATAATTTGCATCAATGCGCGTACGATCAGCTTCCAAAATGGAGGTGAGGAAACGCGTTTCCCAACGTGGGGAATCTTCTATCACTAATACGCGAATTTTCTTATCAATCACCGTCACGCCGGGCCGGTCGCGGCGATTATTATCTTTGCTTAATTCATCTGGTTGTGCCTCGACTTCAGCGCTAAAGGTAAATGTCCCAGGCACTCGTGGCGTGATGTCGATGGTATGGGTGCGCTCGCTCGATTCATCTAAGTCGAGTGCAACTTCACGGACGATATCGTCGTCTTGGCGAATAATTAAACGCGCGCTCTGACCGGCATAACCGCTGCTGCGTACGCGCACCGTTACGGGAAAGGCATCGCCTTTAAAGACCACATCTTCGGTGGCGACAAATGTCACGGCAATATCGCGCGTGCGTGGTGCGCCGATACCGACGGCAAAAACCGGAGCGTTTAAATCTTCAGCAGCGGGCACGGGTTCTTCACCACGATTCCAGCCACCGTCACTGAACACCACGACCCCATCAATTTTACGGCCTTTTAGTCGGCGTGCGGTATCGCGTAACGCGCCGCCCAATTGAGTCGCAGGATCATTGGGTTCGGTTAATTTGCTCAGCGGATCAGATGTCGCACCAGTGGCGCCAGTGGTGTCAGTGATTAATTCTAATGGACTGATCTGCGCACTTTGGCCAAAGGTATAGGCTTCGATGGCAAACGTTTTGGACAGGTCTTTGAGGAAGGCGACCTGGGTATTGGCGAGTGCTTTCTTGACTTGATCACTACGTGAAACCGTGGTTGGGTCGACTCCAATGACGCGTTGTAGTGCGGCATCTGCGGTTGGATCGCCCTTGCGATCAATAATTCCCATTGATTGTGATTGGTCGACCAACAGCACTAACGTGCCTTTGCTATTTTCACGATGCGCGACTTCGATAAAGGCACCGGTGCAAATAAATAACAAGACTAAACCAGCGGTCGTTCGCAGGGTCGCTAAAATTCGTTTGCGCTGAATATCGACGTAGGCCGGTTCACGACGATAGATTTGCCACACCACCACGCCAATGGCGATGGCTAAGCTAATGAAAAGCAACTTCATGATCGAGGTTGCGACGTTGGGCAAAAATAAACCTTGTGCGCTTACTTCGCCATCACCCGCACCACTAAACGTAAATAACCACAACAGTAAATCCATTGCTCAGGCTCCTTTCGGCGCCCAGCGCAAGGCCAGGAACGATTCGGTCATTAGACAGAGACAAGCTAAAGCGAATAATAACGGCCATATTTCGCGGCCCACACGTTTACTATCAATGGCCGATGCCACTTCGCCGCGGCCATCTAACCAAGAAAAATCTAAGGTGGGAAAGCGCGTGCGCAGACCAGCTTCGTCCAGTGCATCCAACACACTTTCATTTCGTGGCGGATTAGCGCCATACATGGATGTCACCGCATCAGCGCCGGTGGTGGTGAAATGATAAAATCCGGCAAAGCGAGTATCGGAAAAATCAATGCGCGATAAATCACCGGCGGGTGTCGGTACCGCCGCTATGGTGCGAGCATTACCGCGCGGATCGCGAACCGTGACTTGCGTCCCGGCATTTTTTGCGCTCATTAGCGCCATCATGGGATCGTTCACTTGCACGGTGCGCGGTAAATGATGGCCATCGCAGACATGTTGCACGGCCCGGCGCGTCAGCATGACAAATGCAGGAGTCAGTGGTAAATCAGTCCAATCGCGATTGGCGGTACCGGCAAATACAATTACGCGACCGCGACCAGTGACGCGTTCAACAATCGCTGGTTGGTGGCCGGTAAAGCGAGCAATAATATTAATGGCACCATCGTTGGCTGATTTATCTGGGCTGGCCAAATCAGCTGGATCAATGTCGATGCCCAGCGCACGTTGGAATCGGGGTTTGGTCAAGAATGGTTGCGTGCTCTTATCGGCAAAAAAGCTAACAATTGGATGTCCTAAATCATTTGTGGCAAAGCTAAAGCCGCGGTCGCCATTATTATCTGCTGAGCCATCGGCTTCAACGAGCTGGACCAAACGCCCTGGAATTAATCCTTGTGGCCCGCCGAACGCTTTGTTGTAGCGGTCTGCTTGGACGTTTTCGCCGCCGAATATAATTAATCCGCGGCCATCAGCTTTGACGTAGGTTTTCAATCCATCAATAAAATTCGGGGGTAATTCAGCCACGTTGGCGAGAATAATCGCGTGGTAATCGCGTAATTGGCGGTCGCCGATACTGCCTGGGGAAATAACTTCGGTTTGTATTAAGGCTTGATTACCGTCTTCGTTGGGATCTTTCGGGGACAGTGCTGCGGTCAGGAAATCGCCTGCTCCAGCAAAGGCTCGGCCATCGCCCGGTTCGCCATCAATGACTAATATTTTTAAACGCTCGACTACGGGCACGCTCAGGACGCGTTCATTATCGGCGGGTAAACGGTCAGCCGTGGCGCGTACCGCGATGCGGTAATCACCACCAGTGGCAAAGCGTGTATCGAGTCGCACTTGGGTGGCTCCATCAACGGAATCAATGACCACACTGGCGGCGGGACGTAAAGGTTCGTTGATTCCTGCATCAGGCGCGCCG
>CANETI010000128.1 GCA_947440715.1 Planctomycetota bacterium
GCAGGACGATAACGGTAATTCGTTCATTATCGGAAAATCAATAAAAGAGGGCGACGTTATTCACACCAGCGATACGGGTTCAGTGACGATTTCGTGGAGCGACGGCACCAAGGCGATCATAGAAAAAAGCAGTATTTGCCAGCAATTATCGACCGATACACAGCGCCTTCGATTGGAACGTGGCTTTATGACGGTTCGTGCCGCACATCGTCAGCCAGCGGGGGCATTGGTTATTTTGACACCAGATGCAACGGTTCGGGTGGTCGGCACTCGTTTTTCAATCGGCGTTGAACAAGGAAAAAGTGTTCTACAGGTTACCGAAGGATTAGTTAATTTTGAACGATCAATTGATGGCAAATCGAGTTTAGTTGGCGCAGGGGAAATAGTACGTACGGGTTACATGCCGCCGCCACCGATTTGTATGAGCACGGAACATATGCAAGCTGTTCGTGCTGCTATTACCGCGGGCCGACAACCGTGGGTGCAAACCTGGAAGGCAATTGAATCTGTTGTGCCTGCATGGGTGAAGGAACCAATAATAACTCCCGAAGTCATGACGATTTATTCCTGGATGAACGAACGACCGCAACATACGATTGCTCGCAATACGTATGGCAATGCAGTGCAAAAAGCCTTGGGTTTAGCATTAGCGGCACGTTTGAGTGATAATCAAGCGTATGCTCAACGAGCCGCCGAACATATTCGTGCGTGGATTCGCGTGCCGGTAAATGGTTCTGATGCCGATTATGTGGTCATGGATACCTCAACGGTCCTAATGCAGGCCGCAGATTTGATCCGCAGAACGGGTGTTTGGAGTAACGAGGATGATGTGGCAATGGAAACATTTATGCGCAATGAGATCGAATCGCGTATTTCCAATTTGGAAAATTCATCAACCCTGCGCGCCCGTTGGCGAGCATTAACGGCACGGATGATGATCGCCAGTTGGCGTGGGGACAAAGACAGTATTCGCAAAGATATGAAATTATTAGTGACTGATTGTGAATTAAAATTAACGGCTCAAGCCTTAAAAGAGTTACGCGATGAAGGTGAAGGGACCATTTTACATACCATCAACCAAGCAATGATGATGTCAGATGTGGCACGTACGGCAGGTGTGGTTGTCGATCCCCCAGTAAACTTTCAAATGGTTCTCTTGAAGATTGTTGAAGAAGTTAATCACGGCGTAAACGCAACTCGACGCCATCTCGAGATCGATCCGGTTATCTATGGCGTATCGGGTTGGCGCCTGCCAATTACCACCCCGCTACAAGCGGGTCCACGACCGATCAACCGAGTGGCTTTTAGTTGGTATTACCCAACGATGATTGGCTTAGATCCACGTTTAATTCCCTAAATCGAACGGCGTCCGCCGAGCTGATTTGCTGTAAGTCCTTTGTGAAAATAAGGATACAATTACTTTGGAAATAGACCTTTAGGGAACGTCAATAGAGATAAAGCCTTCTACGATTACTATTCGCTAGCGTCCATCATGACCTCATGATGGGTGCGAGTCAGGAGCCGAACATGTCGTCATCTTGGTTACTACCTCGTCGTACATTTCTAAAAAGCGCCAGTGCCAGTATCGCACTGCCATTCTTGGATGCGATGGTGCCCTCGAATCCGGTTGGCCGTAAAAAAGGTAAACCGCCAGTGCGTTTGGGATGGTTTTATATTCCGCAAGGCGCGGTTATGGAGCATTGGAAACCGAAAACGACCGGTAAAGATTTTGAATTACCGAGTATTTTAAAATCGTTAGAGCCAGTAAAGAATCGCATCCTGGTTATTTCGGATCTCGCTGCCGATCATTGTAAAGGACAGGGAGCAGGCCATGAACCGTCGACAGGTGGAATATTAACGGGCTATAAATGTAAGCATTCGGAAGAGCCCGAAGCAGGTGGAATTTCTATTGATCAACAAGCCGCAAAAATGATTGGCGAACAGACTATGGTTGATGCCTTGACCATGGGAATTGATCCCGGTCATCGCGGTGATCATGGTTATAGCGGTACTTACCTTTCGCATATGTCGTGGCGTAGCCCTGGGACTCCAGCTGCAGTGGAATACACGCCGAAAGAGTTGTTCGATCGTTTATTTGGTGGTCGCACCTTGCGTGCTCCAAAATGGGAAGAAGAGAGCAAGACCAGTACGCGTAAAGCAAATACATCGGCTATGAATGCCGATGATCAAATTGGATTCAGTATTTTGGATATGGTGCACGAAGATGCACGTAGCTTGTTAGGTAAACTCGGCTCAAATGACCGTGCAAAAATGGAAGGATATTTAGACGGTATCCGCAGTATCGAAAAACGCCTAGATTTGGTAGAAAAGGAGAATCAAGAAAGCGGATCAAGCACGAGTGCGAAGGATAAAAAGACGGGCAAGGCGAGTTCGCGTCCTGATCTCATGATTCCTAAACAGGCTGGTCGTCCCGCATTGTACGCTGACCATGTGAATTTAATGCTCGATATATTAGTGATGGCTTTTTGGAGTGACACCACACGTATCGGCACGTTTTTGTACAGCTTTGAGAAGTCGGGTCGTTCCTATCCAGAACTTGGTGTTTCAGGCTCGCACCACTCCATATCGCATCACGACGATAAAAAGGAAAATCTGGATAAACTGGTCAAAATTAATACGCACCACATGGAATTATTTGCACGCATGTTGACCAATATGTCGCGCATCGAAGAGGGCGATGGTACTTTATTAGATAATGTGGCGTTGATGTACGGATCAGGAATTGAAAATAGCAACAAACATAATCATGACAATCTTCCTATGATATTGGCCGGAGGCGGTGGTGTAAGTTCTGGCGGTCACCACTTGGCCATGGGTAAGAAAACTCCGGTTTGTAATTTGTATTTAGATATGATGTCGATGGCGGGTCTTGAGATAGAGAAATTTGGCGACAGCACAGGTCGTTTATTGAAATAACACCAGCCTGGTTGGTCATGCCGTTTTTCTTTCCGGTGCGTTTTACGCACCGGAATAATGGGCAACAAAGTCACTTCGACTTCGTATCAACTGAAATCGTTCGTGCTGGTTGGTGACCGTCGCAAAAATCAAATTATCGGAAAATTCTTATGATGAGGTTCGCATCGCTGCTTGTGTTACTATTAGTGAGTTGTGCCCCAATTTTTGCGGGCGACGAGGTGGCAAAAAAGGATGAACGACTTTCCTACGACCGCAAAATCCAGCCCGTTTTAAGTAAATACTGTTTTGGTTGCCATAACGACGAAAAATCGAAAGGCGACATCAATCTTCAGCGCGATGAAAACCCGACATTAATTGCCAATAATCGCAAAGTTTGGTCGACGGTATTGCAGGTTCTTGATAACAATGAAATGCCTCCCAAAAGTTCAAAGAAGCAACCGTCAGATGAAGAACGGAAATTATTGCGCGAATTCGTTGATTACACCCTTAATCATTTAGATTGTGATAAACAAGATGATCCGGGACGTCCAGCCGTACGACGCCTTAATCGCACGGAATATGATAACACGGTGAGAGCTTTGTTTGGCCTGGAAGTAAATCCTGCCGAGCATTTTTCTCCAGATGGTTTAAGCTACGGATTTGATACGATCGCTGATTCGCTGAAAGTGGCCCCCGTCCAGGTGCAGCAATATTTCGACGCGGCAGGAAAAGTTTTAGATACGGCCTTCAAAGATCGCGCTGCCTATAACCGCATCGTATTTGAACAGCCGGGTCCTGGGAAAGATGGAAAGGAACAAGCGCGTAAAGTCATTGCCGCGTTTGCAAAAAATGCGTATCGCAAGCCGGTCGACGAAGCTCACATTGACCAGCTGATGGGAATTTATGACGTTGCTAATAAAGCAAAAAAACCATTTAACATGAGCGTGCGTGCGATGATGCAGGCTGTGCTGATCTCACCGCGTTTTCTGATGCGGGTAGAAGATCAAAATGAAAAAGCCAATGGCCCCTATCCGGTTTCGTCGTATGATATGGCCTCGCGTCTAAGTTATTTTATTTGGTCGTCGCCACCGGATGAAGAGTTACTTAAACTGGCAAGTGAAAACAAATTACAAGATCTTGCCGTGATTGAACAGCAAGCGCTGCGTATGGTTAAAGATCCTCGCAGTAGGGCCTTGGCAGAAAACTTTGCTAGTCAATGGTTGCAGTTACGTAATTTAAAAGACCACAAACCAGACGCTAAAATATTCCCGCAATTTACCGAGTCATTACGGGAAGCGATGTTACAGGAGGCCTATTTATTTATTGGCGAACTGATTCGCTACGATCGTCCGATCCTAGATTTATTAGATGCGAATTATACCTTCCTGAATGAAGAGCTGGCGAACCATTATGGCATAAGCGGTGTCAAAGGACCACGTATGCAGCGGGTGGCGCTAACAGATCGTCGACGTGGCGGAGTCGTAACCATGGCAGCGACGTTGACCATTACCGCTGATCCAGGACGAACCAATATTCCCCGTCGCGGCAATTATGTGATGGGCACCATCTTTGGCATTCCGCCACCGCCACCACCACCTGATGTGCCGCAATTAGAGGCGGCCAAAAAAGATGGGGCACCAAAGACTTTACGCGAGACGTTGGAAATGCACCGTAAGAATCCTGAATGTGCTTCTTGCCATGCAAAAACAGATCCATTGGGCTTTGGTTTAGAGAACTTCGATGCGATTGGTCGTTGGGTTGAAACCCAAGAAGGTAAGCCAATTGACGCGTCCGGGGTATTACCCAATGGCGAATCATTTAATGGACCTGTTGAAATGAAAAGAATTATGGACAAACGCAAGGATGATTTCGCACGCGGAATGACAGAATCGTTATTGATCTACGCATTAGGGCGCGGGCTTATTCATCAAGATGAATGCGTGGTGCGGGCTAGTATGGCGGCGTTGCAAAAGGATCGCTATAAATTTTCGGCATTGGTTAAAACAATGGTGACTAGTTATCCTTTCACCCACCGTCGCAACGCCGAATTTTAGTCGTTATTGGTAAGAACCGGGTAGCGGCTCGATGTATCTCTGATAGTTGCCATGAGACGAATACCGATAAAGTGAGGGAGATTCGTTGTCAGGTGCTTTGGTCACGGAGTGCTTCATTTACAACGGGATTCTATCTTTACCGTATCCCACTGTACTTACCGCGCTCTCCACGCCCACTAAGCTGGGAAAGCTCGTTAGTTAATACCAATCAGGGTCACCGTTTCCTTAATAAGGCAATTTTGACCTAGTATCGGCATGAAATAAATACGAGTTACTCAATTCGTCACTTAGCATTGCTAAGCACAACTAAGCAAAGGTCGCCACACTATGAAATCACTCGTCCTAACGCTCCCAATCCTTTTCCTTATTTTGGGACTTTGTTCAAGCGTCGTTGGTGAAGAACAACCGGTGTATGTGAATGGTCTCGACAAAAATGGTAATCCAGAGGGACTTAAAACGCTAGTTTTAGGTGACAAAGCGCCTGATTTTTCCTTGCTGGGAATTGATGGGAAAACACATTCCTTAGCTGATTATTCGTCATCTAAAGTCTTAATGGTCATGTTCACGTCTAATCACTGCCCAACCTCGCATGCGATTGAAAAAAGACTGCAACAATTGCGGGATGATTTCCGTAAAGAAAGTTTTTCCTTGGTCGCCATTAATCCGAATCATCCCGATGGTCTGAATATCACCGAACTTGGTTATGGTGAATTTAACGATTCGTTTGCCGATATGAAACCATATGCGGAAAAGAATGGTTGGGATTTTCCCTATTTATACGACGGCGATACGCAAAAAGTCGCGCGGGCTTATGGTTGTTTGGCGACCCCACATTTATTTATTTTCGATGCTGAGCGCACCTTGCGTTATGCTGGTCGTTTCGATGACTCGCGTTATGCGACAGATGATTCGGTTAAATCGCCGGATGCACGCAATGCCTTGAATGATCTTTTTGCTGGCCGCCCGGTGGCGGTGCCACAAACAAAACCGCATGGCTGCTCGACCAAATGGCGTGAAAAACGTGCGAAGCACGCGGTGGTGGAAGAAAGTTGGGCGAAAATCCCAGTGGTCGTGGAACGAATTGATGCCCAGGGTGTGGCGGCATTACGCGCGAATACAGGTGAGAATTATCGTTTAGTTAATGTCTGGGCAACTTGGTGTCAGCCATGCGTTCGGGAATTTCCGGATTTGGTTTCCATCTCTCGCCAATATGACATGCGCAACTTTGAATTTATCAGTATTAGTATAGATGAACCAGCCGAACTAGAAAATGCGCAAGCTTTTCTGTTAAAAAATGGTGCTGGATTAACACCAAGAAAGAAAGCCTTAATCACCAAAGAAGGACGCACCACGAGTCATTATTTATTTACGGGTGCCAGTCAGGAAGAACTCGCCAGCAAGCTCGACACGGAATGGCCAGGACCAGTGCCGCATACCGTACTGATTGCGCCCGGCGGCAAGATCGTTTGGCGTCATAATGGTATGGTTGATCCTGCTGCTTTGCGTACCGCGATTGTAGCCGAACTTAAAGCGTATTATCAACCTGCTCCAGTAAAGCCGACTCCGTAAATAAATAGCCGCTTAATTGAAATTGGCATCACGGAAGCAAGATCGTCTCAGGAAAAATCTTCCGCCAGTGAAATCTGACTGATTAGTTTGCATTTTGGTCATCGACGCGAAGCTCATGACCTATGAAACAAGATATCACCCATATGGGTTCGACTTCCCGTTTCATGGTTTCATTGCAATTTGGTATTTTATCGCTGTTAAGCGCGTTCCTGCTGTTTCAGGTTCAGCCAGTGATTAGTAAATTTATTTTGCCATGGTTCGGCGGTGGTCCAGGGGTGTGGACAACCTGTATGTTATTTTTTCAGGTAGTATTGTTTGCCGGTTATGCTTACGCGCACGTTTTGACTCTTCTGCCGCAGCGTTGGCAGGGAATTATTCATGCTATGTTGGTTTTGTTGGCGGCTGTAACGCTTCCGATTGCGCCTGGGCCACAGTGGAAGCCGTCGGGTTTGGAGGATCCAGCCTGGGGAATTATTCTCCTGTTATTAGCGAATGTGGCGTTGCCCTATTTTGTGCTCTCGAGTACCAGTCCGTTGGTGCAGGTGTGGTTTAGCCGCAGTGGCGGTGGGCGTTCTCCGTGGCGCTTATACGCGCTATCGAATATTGGCTCATTAGCAGCGTTGCTGACTTATCCGTTTTTAATTGAGCCGCGCTGGGATGTCATGC
>CANETI010000129.1 GCA_947440715.1 Planctomycetota bacterium
AAGCAACGCGGATGATGATCGCGTCCGTAATTATCTTTCGATAAGCCACCTTGCGAATAAATGGTGCGGCCAAATTCACCACCCCAAATAATTAAAGTGTCTTCAAACATACCGCGGCTCTTCAAATCTTTAATTAATGCCGCACAAGGTTGATCAATATCTTTACACTGACTCGGCATGCGCCCACTAACATTGCTATGATGATCCCAATTGTTGTGATAAATTTGTACAAATCGAACACCGCGTTCAGTCAAGCGCCGCGCCATTAACACTGAATTAGCAAAGGTCCCCGGCTTCTTCGCGTCTTGGCCGTAGAGTTCATAGGTACTTTCTGGCTCTTTGGTGATATCGGTTAATTCTGGCACGCTCGCTTGCATACGATAAGCCATTTCAAATTGACTGATGCGCGTGTGAATTTCCTGGTCTCCGGTTTGGCGCGCCATAAGGCGATTCATTTCTCCCATACCATCCAAGGTCATGCGACGAACGTCGCTACTGACACCTGGAGGGTTATTAATAAACATAATCGGATCGCCTTGGCTGCGGAACGACACACCGGCATGTTCACCTGGCAAATAACCCGAAGACCATAAACGACCAGAGATCGCCTGTTCTTGATCGCGATTCGACGGCACCGCCACTAATACAACAAAGGTTGGCAAATTGGCATTGAGTGTCCCTAAGCCATAGGATGCCCAAGAACCCAAGCATGGACGGCCAGTGACTTGGTTGCCGGTTTGTAAAGCGCAAATAGCCGGCTCATGATTAATGGCTTCCGTGTGCAGTGAGCGCATCCAACAAATATCATCGGCCACGGTTCCCAGGTTTGGCAACATATCGTTCATCCAAATGCCACATTTACCACGCTGAGTAAACGTGTATTTCGATGGTGCGATAGGAAAACGTGTCTGACCGGAAGTCATAGTCGTCAAACGTTGACCATTACGGATCGATTCAGGTAAATCCTTATCGTACCATTCCTGCATTTGCGGCTTGTGGTCAAATAAATCCATTTGCGAGGGACCGCCGACCATATGCAAATAAATAACCCGCTTCGCTTTCGGAGTAAAATGAGGCCCAACCGCACCATTAATCGCGGGCTTATCACTAGCAAATAAAGGCGCAGTGCCATTGCCCAGCAACGTTGCTGCGGCAGCGGTACCTAACAAATTCATGCCCCTACCTAAAAAGCGGCGACGGGTTTGCTGCAAGTGATGTTCATGTAATAATTTGGTAACGGCCATTTTGGTAGCGTGATCAGTACTCATTTGTTCAATACCTCATCAAGATTCAGCAGTTGGTTTCCGAGCATGGTCAGCGCAGCGACATCCGCTGGCGGTAATTTATCCATCGGTTTTCGTTCGCCGACAGCGATCAACAGTTTTGCTTCGTCTTCGTGCATGCGATAGTAACTCAGTAAGCGGGTGTAACTACCCTGGGCAATGGTATTTTCTGCGGTTGTTAATGGACGCAGCAAAATCCGTTGGGCAATTTGTGCAACGCGCACGTCATCTTTCTCATGGGTTTTAATAACGTTCTCGGCCAAGATGCGAGCGGCCTCAATAAATTGTGGATCATTGAGTGTCACCAACGCCTGCAATGGCGTGTTGGTTCGTTCACGACGCAAACACGACACTTCGCGACTCGGAGCATTGAGAATTTCCATCGACGCTGGTGGCGCCATACGCTTCCAAAAAGAATACATACTGCGACGATACAAGGCATCACCCGCGTCCTGCTTGTATTTATTGGTATTGCTTTCACGCATGCCAACGACTTCCCACACGTTCACAGGCTGGTACGGCTTCACGCTGGGACCGCCGACGGTTTGAGTCAATGTGCCACTAATCGTCAAAGCATAATCGCGAATCATTTCGGCATCCATGCGGAATCGTGGCCCACGTGAGATCAGCCGATTATGTGCGTCTTTTTCAATTTTATCTGATGTGGCAACCGCCTCTTGGCGATAAGCTGCTGACATCACCATCAATTTCACCATGCGCTTCATGTCCCAATCTTTGCGGAATTCGACCGCCAACCAATCGAGTAATTCTGGATGCGAAGGCAATTCACCCATAATACCAAAATCTTCAGATGATTTGACAATCCCGAAGCCAAACATTTCTTGCCACAAGCGATTGATAATAACGCGCGGCGTCAAACCATTATCCTGCGCCATTAACCATTGCGCTAGACCAAGACGGTTTTTAGGTGCATCTGATGGCAACGGGTGCAAGGCATGAAATCCAGCCGGCTCAACTTCTTCGCGTCGCTTATCGTATTCACCACGGAAAAGGATGTGCGCCATCGCCTTACTATCCTTCTTTTCCTCCTGAATATGCGCTACCGGGCTGCGTTCTTTAATCGCTTTTTTCTCATTTTCTAACTGGGTATAGGCCTTGTTTTTTGCGGCAAACTCTGCGTCATCGGCAATCATAACACCGAAGAATTCATTCACCTGTTTACCGTCACGTTTATCCGCTGCCTGCGCTAATAATTTACGTGCATCAGGCGTACCGGCATAACGTTTAATTTCACCATCACTAATCACACGCTGATAGATGCGAATATCCTGGATGCCAATTTGCTTGAGCAAATCGCCACTTTTTCGCCGCGCGATCATAAATGGTGCCGTGGTGCGTGTGCTACTTTTGAGCTTATCCGTATCTGCCTTACTGGGTTTCAAATCACCATCGACGTAGATTTTTAATCCGGACGCTTTCGCTGAACCATCATAGGTCACCGTCAGGTGCTGCCAGGTACCACGTTTCAAGGCCTTACCCGTCGTCGTCACTTTAATGGCATCATCTGGCCAGGTGTTGACTAAGTGTGAAGCAAACTCATTGCCCTCGACCCAAATATCCCAGCCACGGAAACCTTGTTCATTATCCATGCGACTGAGAACCGCACCGTTACCATCGCCTTTATCGACATTCACCCATAAGCTCAAGGTAAAGGACATATCTTTTTCAAAATCTCCAACGGCACCTGGAAGGCTCATGACATTTTTGCCACTCACTTGTAACGCCTTACCCAATGGCCCTTTATCATCCCAAGCGATCGCCTCGGTGATGCTCGTGGCAACCTTCGCGCCAGCGACCGTTGCGTGAATAGCGCCATCCGCCTCTGGACCAATTAATGGCAAATGGACATCAGGTTTAGGTAGTTTATCTAACTCCGCATTCCAACGGTCGACCGTCGCTTCTTTTAACCATTTATCGAAATCTCCACGCATGGCCTTACGGCGTTCATCGACTTGCTTTTTCGCAATCGTCATTTCGTCATTAATAACTCCCCAACGTGCTTTATCCGCGTCTTTGGGCACAACTAATACCGGTGGCGTGTCGCGAATATTACCATCTTTGGCACCTTGCGTCGTATTGCGGAAATACGCACTCATGGCATAAAAGTCACGCTGCGAAATTGGATCAAATTTATGATCGTGGCACACCGCACAGTTAGCCGTTAGTCCCAAATACATCCACGAAATCGTCTCAACTCGGTCCCGCGCATAACCAACGACGTTTTCTTCATCAATGGTACCACCTTCATTGGTGGTCGTATTGCAGCGCTGGAAACCCGTTGCGATTAATTGCGCCTGCGTTGGATTAGGCAATAAATCCCCAGCTAATTGTTCAATGGTGAACGTATCAAATTTCATATTGGCATTGAGCGCATTAATAACCCAATCGCGGTACGTCCACATATCGCGGTAGTTATCGAAATGCATTCCATGCGTATCGGCATAACGCGCTGCATCCAACCAATAGCGCGCGCGGTGTTCACCATACGCCGGCGTCGCCATTAAAGCATCAACATAGCGTTCGTACGCATCTGCACGCTTATCAGCAACAAATGCCTCTACTTGTTCCACCGTCGGCGGCAAACCAATTAAATCTAAACTAGCGCGTTTGGCCAAGGTCCGACGATCTGCTTCGGCGGCAGGCGTTAGCTTCGCTGCTTCGAGGCCGGCTAAAATAAAGGTGTCGATGGGGTTTTTAACCCAGGTGCCGTTAGCAACTTTCGGTTCAGCTGGACGCTCTGGTGCCAAGAATGCCCAATGCTTTTGCCACTTCGCTCCTTGTTCGATCCATCGACGAATTAATTCTTTCTGTTCTGGCTTTAATTGATTGTGCGAGTCCTTTGGTGGCATCACATCGTCTTCATCATTGGTGATGATACGTTGCCACATCAAACTTTCGGATGGTTTACCACGCGCGACGACGGCTACCTTTTCACGTATACTGAAGAAATCCTCTTCACGATCAAAACGCATCTTGGCCTTACGACTTGCGGGGTCAGGGCCGTGGCAGTGAAAACAAGATTCCGCTAATATGGGACGGATATCGCGATTAAATTGTATTTCCGCATGTGGTTGCGATGCCGCAAAGAGCGACGTCGATATGCCAACCAAGGCAGCAACCAGCGGTAGTTTCAAGAGAAAGAATTGCGTCACAAATAACCTCCAAGGGCGTTGCAGTCGATACCGTACAAACAGCACATCGTTGATGCTGACTTAAGTGATTAATAATACGATTTAGATTTGCTAAAAATCGAACTAAAGAGCGAGAGTAACACTTCATTTTTTATTGCGACCATCCGTACAGCTAATGCAAAATTTATAGCCAATGACCACACCGGCCACGCTGATCATGCGCAATTATCCAGTTAGGACCGTCCTTTTGTCCCAAGTCGATACAGATCATGTTTTTCTGCTGGCCATTTAGCTTGGAACCGGCCCAACTTCACGGCTTTCTGCCAACGCGCGCTCCTTCTTGAGCCGAGAAAGCTCATTCAACCTATCCCGGCAGCGATCAAGCCAACCTTGACAGATAACGAAAAACCTTCCTTTTACCGCAAAAATGTCGACTTAACCAACACGACGTTGACGGTCGTCCTTGCGTCAGGTGGACCAAATGACTAGCGTCCTGCACCCAATTTCGAGGAGCTAGGATGGCGACTTCACCTGATTCACTAACTACGATTCCCTCTGCTCGGTGGAACAACGCCCTTTTAGACCAAGCTCGAACAGAGGGTGATCCGACAGCAGACGCTTTAGCGGAAGGCATTATTAATGATGTCCCCTTTGACCAAGCGACCGGACGATTGGGTTATCAACAGTTATTAGGCGTCGCTGATCTGTTGCTCTTAGCACCCGAATTAACCTTACTCAAAGACTCATCAGCGACCATTGCGCTAGAACGCATGCCGGCAAAGTATGTTGATTATTTCGATCCGGTTCCGGCTCCCGTTTGGGTTGATGAAAAGAAATTAGCGCGAGCAGGTCAAATTTGGAATGACAATATGCTCGCTATTATTGGCGTGCTCTATGCCAGCAGTTTACCCCAGTGTTATCTGATCGGCAAAGGTATTCCTGCGCTGTACCAATCGGGAAAACTCGGTCAGCATCGTTTTATTTATCAACGTATTTATGAAACCGGCATCATGCTAGATGCGGTCATGGAGCCTGGGGGTCTGAGTGTCTTTCGTGATCTGCCAAAAACCGCAGGCCAAACGGGCACGCGCTATGTTTGGGGCCGTGGTTATGTCGCAGCAAAAAAAGTACGCATGCTACATGCCTCCATGCGCGTGCTATTAACCAAACCACATGTCTTACAAAGCGCCATGTCGGCAAATGGCGCAGCCGCTAAATTTGCCGCAACATCCATTGGTGCCATGACCGTGGCTAATCCCACCGGTCAAACGCTTGCCGGTAAACCGCAGCTCGTCACCTACGATGTCAATACTTTAGGACAGCCGATAAACCAGGAAGATTTAGTTTACACGTTATTAACGTTCGGGCTTGCCATTCCGGAAGGATTACGTTCCTGGGGTTGCCACTTGAGCGATGACGACTGTGAAGCGTTTTTACATACGTGGCTTTTAGTTGGTCACATTATGGGCATTCGCGATGATTTACTGCCAGACGATTATACTAGTGCCAAAGAATTATTTAAGGTAATCAAAGCGCGCCAAGCCATGGGCACCGAGATGGCCAAAAAACTCACCAAATCGTTAGAGTTTTTCTTGGCCGAATATTTACCAAAACGCATGCGCCCAGACGTCCCCATGATGTTAATTGAAACGTTACTGCCGCCAGAAAACGTGGCGATGATCAAACCGCGCGACAGCGCCGAACCAACCACCGCCAATCGTTTATTGCTCAAAATATCGTTCTTTTTCGTCCGTTGGTATTATACCTTCAAAGCAATCATTGTACGCCGCGTACCCATCGCTGGTAACGTCTTAGGTTCGTCATTTGCCATTGCCGGAGACGCACTCATCGACAGTTGGCGCGATGGTTACGATCGTCGCCCATTTTATATTCCCGATAATGCCACCGGTGGCTGGCGCCGCGAACCCGGCATGAATCAGGACGTACGTCGTGCGCTACGTGACTGGCGCGTGGAATTATTTGGCACCGTATTTAAAGGACTCGCTTTCCTGATCGGCGGTACCTTACTCGCCGCCTTCATCGTGATTGCCGCCATGGTGTGGGGGTTCTGGGATGCCGACCACTTGATCACGGTTGCTTTAAATGGCCTTGGCGCTGGTGCCTTAGTCTGCGGCGGCGGTTGGATCATGAGCAGTTATATTTTAACCGCTCGCGTCCAAGCCGTGGTCGATCGCCGTCCAGGTCCCAAAGAGCCAGGGATAGACGAACCGATAACCTAATTCAATGCGATACCTCATCCAATCGCCGATCAACGACGATTAAATTATTTATGGTCTTCAATTTTCCTATCAGACACAGCGGGGCCAGCAATAATCGCGCTGGCAAAACGTGCGGGTTCTTTGACACCTAATTTTATTAAAGCTGACATACCGCTATCAATAAGCGTTTCATCTTTTGTCAGTTGCCCCAAACGAATGCGTGCAGCGGCGACGTGCAGTGGCATGTGGCGCAGCTCAAACGCATCGATGGCTTTTTTATAATAGGACGCAGCACGATCTGGCTGTTTATTAATTAAGGCAATTCCGGCACGCAGGCTGAATGCATAAGCCTCCGCCCACGGAGTTTTCTCGCCTTCTAATTTCCGCACATCGCGTTCAACACGGGGTAATTCCGAACTTGGCAATTCGCCATTCAAAATTGCCATAATACCCGCCTGCCCACGAAGGTCGGTCATAAACATACGCTTATTTTGCAATAAATGCTGCATTGCACTGGTAAAGCGTGGCCAACAT
>CANETI010000130.1 GCA_947440715.1 Planctomycetota bacterium
AAATAAAACTTCATTATCGCCAATAATAATAAACTCGACCGTTCCGGTGCCATTTTGTGCATCATCAACGCCTATTTCAGCGGTGAAGCGCGTGGCTTCACCATCCAATTTAATCCATAATTCACTGACGGAATGAGTGCCAAAACCATTGGCGAATTCTTTTTTCCCAATGGACAAGGTTTTACCGGTGACCGCTTTATTAACTTTTGGCGTGTTCCAACCCTGCGTCGTTTTGGCGATATCCAGGTCGGACAGCGATAGCTCAGCCGCCGCCGCCAATTGCGTGAAACAAGCCAACGAAGCAACGATGAGGCTAAATGACTTCATAAACCATCCTTTAAACAGGTAATGGTCATACGTTCAGGGTGAACGCCGCGTTTCAAGGTGGGCGTGATTTTGTCTGAATGGATTGATGTCCGATGTCTTGCGGGATCATTTTTCGATGATTTGAGGGATATTTCTTTAGCGACGGCAAAAACGCTGGAGCCAATAACCGCTTTCGCGCCTTCCTGACGAGTGATCTTTTTATACAAGACGTCGGACATCGGACATCAATCAAGTCGGACGCCAAACCCCGTATAAGAACCCCGAATTCCAATGAAACATCTCCCACCTTGGCGCTGTCCTAGAGTGAACCATGATGGTGCCTATGATTAATGAAGACGCCCAGTTGCACATTGACCAAGCGGTACAGCGGATTCGTAACGGGGAACGCGACGCTTACCGCGTGGTCATCGACCTGTGCGAGGCGCGATTGCGGCTGATCGTCGCGGGTGTGTTGCCTGACGCCAGCGTGGTGGAAGATGTTGTCCAACAAGCATTTGTGCTGGCTTATACGAAGCTCGAAGCGTATCAAATCGGTACCGGTTTTGTGCCCTGGATCGCCACCATTGCTCGCTATGAGGCGCTCAATGAGCGTCGACGTTGGTTGGCGGATCGGTCACTGCGTCAGCGCTTCGCGATTGAACAGCGCATCGAGCAAGCCGTTGGCGCTGAGCCCGCTCCGCTTGAGGGCATTGATCAGGCCACTATCGCAGGTCTGCACGCGTGCATTGATGCCCTGCAAGGACGGGCGGCTGCGGTGGTGAAGGCCCATTATTTTGCTAACCAAACCAATGAAATTATTGCCACGGACCATGGCCGCACGCCGGCCTGGGTACGCTTGGTGCTCCATCGTGCTCGTAGTGCCTTAGGTGACTGTCTTAAATCAAAGCATGGGGTGCGTTGTGCCGAGCTTTGATAACGAACAACGCGATGCTTTAGATTCTTTAATAGCTGATTACGTCAGTGGCGTGTGCGATGCTGCGCAGTTAGAGCGATTAGCGCTAGCGGTTGAAAGCGATTCCGTATTTGCCGCAGAAGTTGGTCGCCAATTAGCACTGCATCGCGTTTTGCGTTCCTTGCAGCAAACACAAAAAAATGAACCGTTAGCGAATCGCGTGTTGGAAAACCTAACACCAGAGAAAGAAGTTCGTGATCGTTTAGTTGCTGATTATGTGAGCGGGCACAGCGCCGAGCCTGATCGCGAACATTTAGCAAAACTCTGTGAACAAGATCCTGTTGTTGCGGCTCAGGTTGCGCAACATGTGCAAATAGACCGCGTCCTGCGCGCCGCGCAAAAACAGGCAATTAATTCAGATCTGGTGATGCATGCTCTGCCGCATCGTCGTGACTCATCCCTGACCACCCGCGTATTAGAACAGCTTGAGCAAAACGACCAACGTCGCCGTTGGCGTTTTGTAATGCCGTTGGCAACAGCGGCATTACTGCTGTTGACGTTATCTCTTGGATTATTGTTGAGTTTACAGTCGCTGCCAACAACAAATATTCCAACCACGCTAGTCGTGGTAACGGTTATTAAACAAAGTTATCCGATTATTCGCAGCGGCCCTACGGCTCAATGGCCTAATAGCACGCGTCCATACGACGCGAAAGGACAACTAACCGCAACCCAAGTTAATTTATGTGCCGGCATTGCCGAACTCGAAATGCCGTCTGGCGCAACCATGATTTTACAGGGCCCAACCGTGTTAGATATTACGGGAGATAACAGCGTGCGCTTATTATTAGGTCGTGCCACGACCTATGTGCCGCCACATGCGATTGGATTTACCATACAAGCAGAAGGCTTAGAAATAATTGATCTTGGTACGTCATTTGGCATTAGCCAAGGCATCGATGGCATTGCGGATGTGCATGTGTTTACCGGCGAAGTAGAAGCCGTTGCCACCATCGAAGGACTTGATGAACGCAAACGTTTATTCGCGAATGAAGCCATGCGCATTGATCCGCGTGGCGGTAAATGGGAATATGTTCCTTGTGAGGCGAGTCGTTTTGTCTTTAGTCTGCGGCCACAACGGTTTGCTTTAGATCTGGCCGATATTATTGCTGGTGGCGATGGTTTTGGCAGCGGCGTTGCTGATGGAATTGATCCCGCCAGCGGGCAATTCATTACGTCATCGGCCAGGGGTCATACAAAAAGTGACATGAATTATCATAAATCAGGAGCGCAAGATTTAGTCGACGGCGTGTTTATTCCCAACGGTGCCCAGGGCGAGAACGTTATCACCTCGCTTGGCCACAGCTTTACATTTCCAGCAACCGAGGGCGTTTCTTACGATATTATTCGTCGCGGTGGCACCTACGATATTCCACGTTTTGGCGGAGATAAACAACAGCCGGGCATTCCGCCAATTTTTGCTGGCATTGATTATCGACGCCCAGGACATTCCGCGATTGGCATGCATGCCAATGTTGGTTTTACGCTCGACCTGCACGCCATTGCCTATCATCACACCGGCATGCGCGTGGTTCAATTTGCAACCACGGTTGCCAATGTCGGACAAAAAGGATCAATCGGCAAAGCTGATTTTTTGGTATTTATTGACGGAAAATTAATTATCCATGATGATAATTTATCCGTCAAAACCCAGCCGCGTACCATCAGCGTTGCCATAACCTCACAAAACCGTTTTTTGACCTTGGTATCCACTGACGGCGGAAATGGCATGGGCCTCGACTGGATCACCCTTGGCGATCCACGGTTATATTTGGGTGAAGCGCAGAAATAAGGTCGATTTCAAAAGTATGGTGAATTGGTGCTGATTAATCCTCATACCAATTAACTAGCGGAAAAGTTGAAGCCGCCGTGATTACTAGCGAAAAGGGAGCAGCTAAATTAAAAGCTCATCCCGAAAGTTAACTGTGGTGCAAAGCCATGCTGACGAATTTCGACTTGTTGCTTTAGGCCACCATAGGTGACATTGCCGTTGGAGTCTTCAAGGTTATAGCTCAAATCAGCCTCAGCGTAGGCGGTGAAATAGCGTAGCCCTAAACCAAATATCATGGAACGGCTTTTATTGCGCGCGTAAAGAGCCACAGAAATACCCGCTTCTTCATATTCACCATGGCCATTTTCTGTTACGCGTGAATCAGGTCCGTCGACACCCACGCCAGTGTCGGAAATAGTTGATCCACCAAGACCAACAAAAGGGCCAAATTCCAAATTCATGTAGGCATTAATGCGTAGGTCGAGAGCTAATTGGAGATTGACTCCCATGACGGTCATGGTCATTGGTCCAGTCATTATCGATAATTCTCTGGAGCCGGGTTCATAGGTGCTGGCGCTTTGCGAGCCGTAAAAAAAACCTCCTCCAGCTAACACGGACCACTTTTCCGAGATTCGATGAATGGTTCCAACAACGCCAATTTCAGCACGCCAACCATTATTAAGTCGATCCGTTGATAAATTGGCGCTTCCATAACCAATAGCCGAATAGTTTACGCTGACCTCTTCCGTAGGCGGTGTCAGTAGTAGATTGATCCGAAGATCAATCGGATCAATCGCTTCAGACGAAAGTAAATTATTAGACAGGAATATAAATACTATAGTAGTAGAATGAGGCGACAAACGCATAAAATAATTCCAGTAAGGGGGGCGCGGATAGTCTCAAATAAGCCTCCTGTGTCAAAGGGGGGTATCAGTAGGGATCGAGTCAGATTACTAATGAAACTGATCATTGGTGATCACAGTCCAGCCGAGCCGGAACCAAAGGTTCATTATCGCCTCGGCTGGACTGTTCACTTTTTGCTGCGGGGGTTGTCGCCCCACACCCCATGACACTATGGCACGAAATCAAAATTTTCGGACTGCAGAAAGATTTCGCGCCATAGTGTCACAGATTTCAAATGTGGTGGCCGCAGATGTCGAGCATTCAGGAATGATCGCATGGTGACCAGTTTGGGGTAAACTCTAAAGATGCGCTGATCATCATGCCATTGAGCTAACTAAATGGAGTAAGATCAGCAAAGTGCTGACAACATATCGACTTTCGTTACGTAATAACCTCTGATTACATAAGGCTTTCCGGAGATATACAAATGCGTCAGTACAAATTATCTATTCGGCAGGATGGAATGCACAGTGCGATGAATGGGTGGTGGACGTCGGTGCCCAGCCGGCACAGTCGTCGGTCAACTATGAGCAAAATCCTGGCTGTGCTCCCATGTTTGGCGATTGGTTTGGTTCAGGCGGCGGACCCAACGTTAACGACGTTTGCTAAACAGCACCTGACGCCGCAGTTCATGAGTGAAGGCGCGACCTTTGGGGATTTTAACCGCGATGGCAAACAGGATGTGGTGAGTGGCCCGTTCTGGTACGCGGGTCCAACCTTTACGGACAAATTTCCAATCTATCCAGCGATGGCTTATGATCCGAAAAATTACTCGGCAAATTTCTTAGCTTTTGCCTATGACGTAAATAAGGATCATTTTGATGATGTGGTGGTATTTGGCTTTCCAGGCAAAGAAGTGCTCTGGTATCAAAACTCTGGCACGGACCAACTGTGGACTAAGCATGTGATCTTAGACATTGCGGATAATGAATCACCGACATGGATTGATATAACGGGTGATAGCAAACCTGAAGTGGTGTGTACTCGTCGAGGCTTTATTGGTTACGCACAGGCAGATTGGGATAATCCAACCACGCCGTGGATCTGGCATAATATCAGCACAAAAGGTGGCTGGCATAAATTTACCCATGGTTTGGGTGTGGGCGATGTGAATGGCGATGGTCGTTTAGATGTGATAATGCGCGAAGGCTGGTGGGAACAACCAACGATGTTAGCCGGAGATCCCGAGTGGATTTTTCATGCTTCAGATTTTGGTGCCGGTGGTGCGCAGATGTTGGTCTATGATGTTGATGGTGATGGACGAAATGATGTCATCACCAGTTTAACCGCTCACGAATGGGGTTTGGCGTGGTTTCAACAACAAGCAGACGGTTCATTTGTGCGTCAACTTATTATGGGTAAAGAAAAGACGGACAGTCCCTACGGCGTCAGGTTTTCACAATTACACGCCATGGCGTTGAGCGATATCGATGGCGATGGCTTACAAGATATCGTAACCGGTAAACGATATTGGGCGCATGGCCCGAAAGGAGACCCAGAGCCGAATGAACCTGCTGTTTTATATTGGTTTCGTTTGACGCGTACGGCCGCAGGTGTGCAGTATGTGCCGATGAAAATAGATGATGATTCTGGCGTTGGCACTCAGCTGACCGTTGGTGATTTGAATGGTGATAAGCATCCAGATATTATAGTCGGCAATAAAAAAGGGACGTTTGTCTTTTTGCATCAGACCAAGCCTGTTTCGCTTGCGGAATGGGATGCGGCTCAACCAAAGCTAACTCGTTAACTCACCTCAGTTAGGATAAGGAATCATTCATGCGACATGTGATAATCTCGGCGATATTAATAGCGTCTACCTTAACCCTACCGGCTGTTGATGGAGTAAGTCCATCAGACAGCGTGGCATCAATTAAAGTGCCATCTGGTTTTAGCGTGCAGTTAGTTGCGGCTGAACCCGTCATTAAACAGCCCGTGGCTTTCACCATCGATGACCGTGGTCGTTTGTGGGTCTTGGAAAACGTCAGTTATCCCGAGTGCCCAGGTAAACCAGAAAATCGTATCGTCATCCTAGAAGATGCCGACGGTGATGGAACGAATTGGAAAGAAACCGTTTTTTACGATAAACTGAATTTCGCGACCGGTATTCAAGTGGGGTTCGGTGGTGTTTATGTGGGTGCGCCCCCTAACCTGTTATTTTTCCCTGATAAAAATGGCGACGATAAACCAGACGGCGAACCAACCGTGGTATTGGATGGATGGGGTCGAGAAGATACACACGAAACACTGAATAATTTTACCTGGGGACCGGATGGTTGGCTTTATGGAACGCATGGGGTATTTACTCATTCAAAAGTAGGCATCCCAGGAACACCAGACAAAGATCGCGTCAAATTAAATGCCGCCGTGTGGCGTTATCATCCGGTGAGTAAAAAGTTCGAATTGCACTGTGAAGGTGCCAGCAATCAATGGGGTATTGATTGGAATGAGCAAGGCGATGCGTTTTTCACGGCCTGTGTCATTCCACATTTATATCACGCTATTCAAGGTGCACGTTACCAGCGTCAAGCTGGCCAACATTTTAATAAAGCGACTTTTGCTGATATTAAAAATATCACCACCTTTCGCTATGAACGTGCGGCGTATTGTGGCGCGACCATTTACCTCGGTGGATTGTTTCCGGCGGAGTACCGCAACACCTTACTTTTTAATGACATTCACCTGAGCCGGGTGCGCAACGAAACCTTGAAGCGGAATGGCTCAGGTTACATCAATGAAAAGCGCCCTGACCTTGCCGTGTGTAGCGATACCTGGTTTCGCACGCTAAGTTTACAATATGGACCAGACGGCAGTCTTTTCGTTAACGATTGGTTTGATCGCGTGCATTGTCATCAGCAACGTGCGGAAACGGATCGCAGTAATGGGCGCATTTACAAGATTGGTTATGAAGGACGTAAAGACACCGTCGTTGATTTAAATAAACTCGACAGCGCGGCGTTAGTTCTGCATCAATTAAATGCGAATGAATGGTATGTGCGTAGTTCGCGGCGTATTTTACAGGAACGCGGATCAGATCCTGCCGTCCACGCGGCGTTGCTCACCATCTTAAAAACAAATGCAGATGATACCCGACAGTTGCGAGCGCTGTGGGCGTTGCATGTGACCAAAGGTTTAAACGAAGCGGAATTATTAACACAGTTAAATAACCCCAGCGAACATGTGCGTGCCTGGGCGATTCAATTATTATGCGAAGATCAAGCGCCATCAGCTGCGACCT
>CANETI010000131.1 GCA_947440715.1 Planctomycetota bacterium
GCCACTCGCTTGATGCCAGCATGTCGCCCCAGGCAGTGTTCGCCAAGCTTGATATCGTTGTGCAGCAGTTGGTTATTGCCTGTCAAACATTGTATAACGGTAATTGGGATGATTGCGCGGAAGACGTTCGTCGTCGTCAAGCTGGTCAGCCTTATCTCTATCGTTTGAAGATGAATATTGATGATGTGTTGGGCTGGCTTTCCAGCCTCAAAAATTATGAGCAAACACGCGGTGAACGCTTTGCGGACACCAGTGATGCTAATGTCAGTAATAATGCTCAAGCAGTGAAGGATCTCCACTAATGTCGACCTCATCTTACGCCAATGATTTATTTGGCCGATTCGGACAACTCACAACAACAATATGTTTAGGCGCGACCCTCGTCGCGATGACGGGTTGTGGCGATGATCGCGCATCTTACGATCCAAGCGCTGCATCAAGCGCCACACAAGTAACGGCCCAGCCCAAAGCGCAAAGTGTGCGTCAATTAAAGGACACTTCGTTTGAACATTCGTGGGATTTGCAATTGCCCAAGCGCATTCGCAATGCTTGGATTAGCCCAGAATTACCGGACCTCATTTTCTTCCAAGTGGTTGAAACCTTTGAAATCTATGCCGTTGACGCTTATAGTGGTAATACGCGTTGGGTTACTCCGGCATTCGAAAAGCCGGCTCGATTATTGCCAGGCGCTAGTCGCGCGGTGTCGATTAATAAGAGTGGTGAACAACGAGTTGATGATCGCATTTGGGTCATCGCTGATGACACGTTATTTAGTTTTGATGCGATATACGGCCAAATTGTCTGGCGTTGGCAGTTGCCATTCTCGCCATCGACCAGCCCATTGGCGCTTGGCCCTGACTCGAATCAGCGTGTATTTATCGGCGACTGGGAAGGCCGTATGCAGGTGGTTTCCTACAACACCGAAAAGCAATTTCCGTGGATAAATTGGCAATTAAATTTACGTCAGCCAGTTAGCGCCATGCCGGTTCATCGTGATGGCTTAGTCTATCAAGGTGATCACAGCGGCATGATGCACTGCTTTAAACTTGACCGCGATCAAGTTTGGTCCTTCGACAGTGGCGCTCCAATTTATGGTTCTGCGCTGACGCGTGGTCGCGTGCTCTACGTGGGTAACGACAATAATACTATTTACGCTTTGAATCGTATGTCAGGCGAACGCCTTGGCGCATTGTACATGAACGGTGCCATCAAACGTACTCCGTTTGCCTTTGTCGGTGAGCCAACTCGAATTTACGCCTGGGTTGAAGCAGGCGGCGGTCTGCCTTCAGGTTTGTACGCCATAAAAACTCAGTCGGATACCGTACCATTTACCGATGCAGCAAAACATCCATTAGAAGTTGAGCGCATGGGCGTCGACTGGTTCGTTCCAGGCTATGATCGCATAGTTGGTTCAACTCCAGAACATCTATTTGTGACGACAGGCACTAGTACGGTAATTACGGCATTGCATCGCGCGACCGGCAAGGCGATGTGGAGTTGGGATACCAGCGAAATGCATCAACAATACCGCGATGACCGCGGCCGTCTGCAACCACGTGATGCGGTATTCGTCGCTCAATATCAAGATGCGCTCGATCAAAATCGCTCTATATATTCGGCCGATGAAACTGGGCATATTATCGCGTTCCGTGTCTTCGGCGATAAGCCTGGGGATCCTTTGACCGGAGCGCGTGTGGTTAAGCGCGATGAGGCGAAGCCAGCCGCCGCTGCAGATGCCGCGGAAAAACCAGCTGAAAAGCCAGCCGCAGCCCAATAAGTTATTCTTCGTAAAGCAAATAAGCAGTAAAACCCCCGAGGTAACTCGGGGGTTTTTATTTGGTTATTTATCTCAGTGGTTTCAGACCAATGCGAGACACGAAGATAGACGCTCGCTGTGGGCGCTTAGATTTGATAAACCTTAATGGTGTTCCCGCCGTTGGCGGAAATGCCGCTGATAACGACGATGGTGTCGCCTTCGTCAAATATTTTGAAGCGGAGACATTCCTCAGTCGCTTTTTCCACCTGATCTTGCAGGTTGTCCATAAAAGGAATGAGCACCGGAGTAATACCCCAAAATAGACTCATTTGTCGCCACGTGCGTTCATCGTAACATAGAGCAACGATTGGACCTTTGCCGCGACGCTTTGATAAAAGCAGAGCTTTTTCGATACTATTGCTCAGAACCATGACGCCATTGGCGTTCAATTCGCGTGACAGGTGATCGGCGGCGCCGCTAAAGGCGAAAGCAAAATTATTAAATGGCGCGCTATTACGGTCGAGTTTGACCGTGGCCATATACGGACTTTTCTCCGCTTCCACGGCGATGCGCGTCATTTCGGCCACGGCTTCTACAGGATATTTGCCATACGCCGTTTCGCCCGACAACATTACCGCATCGCTGCCGTCAAAAATGGCATTTGCAACGTCGCTGGATTCTGCGCGTGTTGGAATCGGACTTTCAATCATGGATTCAAGCATTTGCGTGGCGGTAATAACCAATTTGCCCATGCGATTTGCTTTGTAGATCAAATCTTTTTGCACGACCGGTAAACGTTGCGTACTAATTTCAATGCCAAGATCGCCACGAGCGACCATGATGCCGTCGGTTTCGTGCAGAATTTCATCAATATGTTCAACCGCTTCTGGCTTTTCAATTTTTGCGATAATAGGGATATTACGTCCGGATTCAGCGATTCGACTTTTCAAATTACGCACATCGCGCGCCGTGCGCACAAAGCTCAGGGCAATATAATCGACATCATTAGCGATAGCCCATGCTAAGTCGGATTTATCCTTGTCGCTCATTGATGGCGTACTCACCGATACGCCAGGTAGATTGATGCCTTTATTACTCTTCAACCAACCACCAACTAAGACCAGGCCATGAATATCATCACCATCGACGTGATCGACTTCAACACGCATGCGACCGTCATCGATTAATAGCACATTACCCTTAACCACATCGCGGGCTAATCCGGCATAGGTCGTGCCAACGCGCTTGGCGGTGCCTTCAGGACAGTCAGCAACCGTGATAACGACTTGGTCTCCAACACGCCATTCAACTGGTTTATTATCAATTAAACGCCCTGTGCGAATTTTTGGACCTTGCAAATCTGCCAATACGGCGACCGGACGTTCTAATTCCTGACTAATGCGACGAATCATTTGCAAATTGGCGAGGTGGTCAGCATGTTCACCGTGACTCATATTTAAACGCGCGACATTAATGCCGGCTTTAAACAGTTGGCGCATGATAGTTTCACTACTGCACGCAGGCCCAATCGTGGCGACGATTTTCGTGCATTTACGTGCACGACGGGTAAAATTTTGTGAGGAGCTGACGGCGCTTTCGCCGGCAACAAAAACGCGAGTATCTATGGTCATAGGGGGCAGCCTAATTCGAAACGGTTGATGGGAAAGCGGATGAAAGTGCTTTGTGATGTCGCACAAACAGCGCTTGCGCAAAGAGCGCATCATAGCTGGACACCCTTTCATCGTCACGATAGTTCGTAGCCTACGCTATCATGACTTTCGAGGTCATACCAGTTGAGGAGAGTTTAATGACTTACAGCGCTGCAATCGAGTGCTTACGGACAGCAAAAAACATCGTGATCACGACCCACATCAATCCTGATGGAGATGGCGTCGGAGCTGGTCTGGCCTTGGTGCATGCCCTGAGTGGCCTTGGCAAACAAGTGCGATTTTTATGTCCCAGTAAAGTGGTGTCGATGTACGCCTTTTTACCAGGATATGCAGACATCCAAGTGCTTGAGGATGAAGCGAGTGCGGCAGCGACAGCAAAGGCCGATGTTATTATTAGCTGTGATGCGGGTGACATCGAACGCTTAGGTTTTGTTGCCAAGGTCGCGCGCACCACGCTTATTAATTTAGATCATCACGTCACCAATACGCGTTTTGGCGACATTAATGTGGTTGACGTTAATGCCGAAAGCACGGGTGTGGTCGTCGAGCAAGTGTTGGAGGCTATGGGCGTCCCCTTGGATAAACGTATAGCTGAGTGTCTCTATACGACCATTGTTTTTGACACGGGCCGTTTCATGCACAGTAATACCACGGCGCACACCTTTCGCTGGACCGCAAAATTACTAGACGCTGGTATTGACGCCTCAGCCATTAATCGTTTCCTGGCCTATACGAAAAAGCCCCACGATTTATTGATTCAAAAGATGGGCATCGAAAATTTAAGTGTCGACGCACAGGAACAACGCATTGCTGGTATCGTGCTGAGCGCTGATGCAATCAAGGCCGTTGGCGAACCCGAAGATTGGGGCGACCTAGTGGAAATCGCGCGCAGTTTACAGGGGAATCAGATCGCTTATTTGCTGCGCGAATCCAAGGATAAAAAATCAGTCCGTTGCAGCATGCGCGCTAATCCGCCTTACGAAGTGGGAGTCGTTGCGCAGGCTTTTGGCGGCGGAGGCCATCGGCAAGCTGCTGGCTGCACTTATCAGGGCGATCTTGCGAGCGCGCTGCGCGATATCGTTCCCAGGTTACGTCAGCAATTACCGAGCGAGATAAAATAAGCGTTCGATTAGCGGGAACGCACGGATACCGGTTCTGCAAACATGACCGTGGCAGTTGCATGCGCGGGAATCACTAATTGTTTGCGATTTTGCAGCGACAGTTCGACGCGAAAACCACGACGATCATCGCTATTATCGATAACGTAGCCAGACGCGGGGATGGTGGTGATGGAACCGTCTAGGTGTACCACTTGGAAGCCGGTAATCGTTAACGCGCAGCGGTCATCGGCTGTCAGTGCTTCTGCTGTGCTTACAATTTGATATCGCACCACCGTTTTGGGATCGGAATCCTTTTCTCGCTTTAATGACCGTCCCGTACTACCTGCGCCATAAGGAAGAATCATTTGCGCGGGGTCAATCGCTTCGAGTGGTAATTCTCGCTCAACAAAAACCCATTCGGCAGCACCCGCAGGAATAACCCAGGAATCAGGCGGTGGTGGCTGTGCTGTTTGCACGGTCTTTCCGCAGCCAATAATCAGCGCACCCATGGTGAGCAGGCAGGCGATCATGACGCGATGTTGCACAGAGCCTCCGGAAATAACGGAATTAATGGATGCGTTGCCCAGGTTTCGCGCCGCTGTCGGGACTTAGTAAGAATATTTCTTGGCCCCCAGGACCCGCGGCAATCGCCATGCCTTCACTGGTGCCAAAACTCATGGGTTTAGCCGCCAAATTGGCAACAATGACAATGAGTCGACCAACTAACTTCGTCGGATCACCGTAAGCCGTTTTAATACCCGCAAATACGGTTCGACGATCTTCGCCACCAAGCGAGACGGTAAGTTGAAGTATTTTCTTCGCCTTAGGAATTTCCACCGCGGCAATAATGCGCGCGACACGCAGATCGACTTTGCTAAAATCTTCAAAGGCAATGGTGCCTGCCAGTGGTTCAGCGGAAAGCGCTTCGCCATCATCAACAGCAGTGGCCACGACGGAGGCAGGTGCGGGTGTTTCGCTGGCAGAGGCGGCGACCATGGCATCAACTTTTGCGGGATCGAGTCGTGCGACTAAATGTTTGAAAGGCGCAAGCGTAATGCCGGTGAGTGGTTTTTGTGCGTCCTGCCAAGTATTTCCTGAGCCACCAAGCAGATCGGCAGTTTTCTGCGCTAAGTCAGGTAATACGGGCGCTAAATAAATGCATAGCTGACGGAATAAATTCAATGAGACCGTGCACGCTGCAGTTAATTCGTCTAGGCGAGCTGGATCTTTTTTCAGTGCCCATGGTGCACGCGCTTCGACATATTCATTGGCGCGATCAGCCAAGGCCATAATGCGACGCATAGCGGCGCTATAATCACCTGTTGCGTAGGCGGTGGCGATGGCATCGGATTCCGCGGCAGCAGCATTAAATAATCCACCATCATCCGGGTAAGTCGAGGCGAGCACGGGCACAAACTTTGCCGTTCGACTGGCTAAATTAACGACCTTACCAACAATATCGCTATTTACCTTGTCGACAAATTCGGCCAAGTTGAGATCAATGTCCTCCACCTTGCCATTTAATTTACTGGCGAAGTAGTACCGCAAATAGGCCGGGTCCAATCCCGCGTCGAGATACGCACGCGCACGAATAAACGTCCCCTTCGATTTCGACATTTTCTCGCCATTGACGGTCAAAAATCCGTGAATGTGCACTTGTGTCGGTAATTGATAGCCAGCGGTCTTTAACATGGCCGGCCAGAACAACGTGTGGAAATAAGTAATATCTTTACCAATGAAGTGATGAATTTCCCCAGCGCCAAAATTTTTATCCGTAGTTTTAGGCCACCATTGTTTGACGTCTTGTTGTGTGGTCGCGCACCAATCGGTCAGACTCGATAAATAGCCAACCGGCGCATCGACCCACACGTAAAAGAAATTGCCCGGTGCATCGGGAATTTCAAAGCCAAAATAGGGAGCTGGGCGACTAACGTCCCAATCGCGTAAGGCGTCATTGAGAAATGCCCCATGCAACCAATTCGCAATTTCGTTTTGCAAGGTGTTGTCGCTGCGCGTCCAGGCTTTCAAAAAGTCACGGAACGGTTCCAAACGCACAAAATAATGTTTCGCCGAGCGCAGTTCTGGCTTGGCTCCCGATAACGTACTAACGGGGTTAATCAAATCCGAAGGGCTAAATGTCGCGGCACATTTTTCGCACGAGTCGCCATATTGATCCGGCGACTTACATTTAGGACAGGTACCTTTAACAAAGCGGTCGGCTAAAAATGAACCGGCTTTGGGATCATATAATTGCGTGACATCACGCTCCGCCACGATGCTTTCTCCGGCATCATCGCGCGCTTGGCGCAGCGCGGCCCAAAACTCACCGACCAGTTGTTTATTGGAAGGCGCATCCGTTGAACCGTAGTGGGAAAATTGCACGGCGAAGTCGGCGAAGTCCTTTTGGTGCGCCTCGCTCATCTCTGCCATGATTTGTTGTTCGCTGCGGCCTTCCTGGCGCGCGCGGATCATCGTTGCCGTGCCGTGGGTGTCGTCGGCGCAAATATAGGCGACCTGATTGCCCTGTAGTCGCTGAAAGCGAACCCAAATATCGGCCTGAATGTATTCGACCAAATGACCTAAGTGGATGTGGCCATTGACGTACGGAAGAGCAGCGGTGACGAGCATCTGACGC
>CANETI010000132.1 GCA_947440715.1 Planctomycetota bacterium
CCATGGCCATCGCCGTGGACGAACCCAAAAGCATGGCAATGGTTGGCAGCAAAGCGGTACAACTACGCATGAGGACCTCGTATTTGAATAGAATATCTCACTCTGTGTACCTCATAATAAACTACTCTGTCAAATTGATGGTCATCCGACTGCCTTCTGCAGACACGCCCAGCCATTGGGAAAAACGATTTTGGCAAATTCTTGTCATGCACGTCGTGCAGCAAAATTGCTACGTGACGGTTACCTTGCTAAGGTGTGTATAATTGACTGGGCCTGAGCGCGGGCAGGCGCAAAGCATAAGCCATATGTCTTTTATTTACAACGTTTTAGGATTAATGATGAAGTATGATCATTAGTCCAAATCAGTAAACAATGAGCACGAAAACACCGTACCAGACACGCAAGAAAAACCACGTGCTAGGCGTAAAATATCGCCAAAGCAGGCAGAGGTAAGCCATCTTGTACCAATTTTGTCGCGCGCACCGAAACCATCATGTCCAATCGCCCGCTAGCGCCACATCTGCGAACGGTGAACAAAACCATGCCATTCACTTACAGAACAATCACAGCCGAGGTTTAGTCAAAACCGCATCATTTAATCGTCGATGGCCATACTTGTCCAAGTGTGGCTGGGCCATGTTGCCCACGACGGAAAATCAATAAAGCGGAGAAGGCAACGATAAAAGGTAACGCTTGGAATAATTGATACGGCACGACCTGATTCATGCCACTGCCTTGGAGCAGGCTTTGGGTCGCGTCGACTAAACCAAACCCGAGACACACGGCGATCAAACCACCCACCTGCCAACGTGCGAAAATCACTAACGCTAAAATAATAAAACCCATACCCCCAGACATCAGAGGAGAAAATCCATGAGTACGCATGAGGGACAGATACGCACCGGCTAATCCCGCACAGGCACCAGCGACCATAATTAATCCACAGCGCCATTGACGCACATGGATGCCAACCATGGCGCAGGAATCTGGATTTTCTCCAATGGCCTGAATAATTATTCCGGCTCGCGTACGACGTAACAACCACCACACCGCGAGCGTAAATAGTCCAACCACGATGGTTAATCCATACTGATCAAAAATAATCGGGCCGATGATCGGCCATGATGACAACCACTGCTGAGTTTCAGGCGAGATCCAAGGCACGATGCCGCGCGTAAAGCCGGCCTCTACTGGCATATGCGCATAGCCATGAGCCTGGGCTAACATCCATGCCGTGCCGCTGCCCCCCACTGCCAATAAATTAATCGCCATGCCGGTTACCATTTGATCCGCGCGCATCATGACAGTGGCCCAGGCAAATAAGCTAGCCAAAGCCATCGCCGCCAACATCGCCACGCCAACCCCAATCATGCCATTGCCGCTGATGGTTGCCGCAACGAAACCTCCAATACAGCCGGTTAATAATAAACCTTCGATCCCCACATTTAAAATTCCAGCTCGTTGCGCCGTTAATTCTCCCACACCAGCCAAGACTAAAGGCACTGCTGCCGTGACCGCCTGAGCCACCACGATAATAAAGAGACTCTCGTTAATCATCATGGCTCCTGTGCTGGTCGCATGAATCGCTGAGTTGCCAACATCGAGCCAACTAACACCGCAATCACCACCACCCCTTGCACCACATCGCCCATATCACGAGGAATTCCCAATCGTCCTTCTAAATGGCGCGCGCCAGTGCTTAACATGCCCATAAATAACGCCGCTGCGATAATTCCCAGTGGATGTAATCGCCCCAACATGGCCACGGCTATCCCAGCGTAACCATAACTAACCGAAGTCCCGCTCAGCATTCCCGATACTCCGGAAACCTGCATCGCACCACCAAGTCCGGCTAAACCCCCACTGACAGCCATTACTAACACTTGCCGTGACCACACGGGAATGCCAACCACAGCGGCGGCGCGTGCATTAAGTCCCACCACACGCACTTCAAAACCAATCATCGTCCAACGCGCGATAATAAAGAGACCAATTGCGGCAAGCATGCCAACCATCACCCCAAGGTGCAGTTTTGTGCCATCCACTAATATTGGTAATCGCAGGTGTTCAACCATAGACGCCGTTTGCGGCGCGGTCGTATTAGGGTCATGTAATGGTCCTTCCACCAACATGCCGACCACCGCCACTGCGATAAAATTAAGTAAAATAGTTGACAGCACGATCGGCGCTCCACGCCAACGCTCTGCCACCGTCGCCAATAAAGCCCAACTCGCCGCAACGGCGGAGGCTAACAAACACGCAATTGGTAACGCACACCAAGCGGGGCCTGGGGGAATCATTACCGTACCACAAGCAACCATAGTCATGGCACCGAGTAAGAATTGTCCCTCACCACCAATATTCCACACCCCACAACGAAATGCGACCGCCGCCGCAAGACCAGTAAATAATAATGGCCCAGCGGCTTGCAGACTCATGGCAAAACGAGTGCCGTTACCAGCAGATCCCTCCAACCACATCGACATCACAGTCGTAGGTGCATGTCCCATCATTGCCAACACCACGAGTACGAAAGCCATGGCGATGCCAACCGCGACAACCGTCACGCTGATACTGACTACGGCTGACTGAAAGTGCGAATTCACGTGGCTGCTCCCGCCACATGACCCAACATTAATTGACTGATCTGTGCGCGATTACTCGCCGGCCAGTTCGTATCAGTCAACTGTCCCTCGTGCATGACCAATAAGCGATCGGTTATCGACATAATTTCATCAAGGTCATGATGAATTAATAACACGGCTGCACCTGCGTCGCGTGCGGCAATTAAGCGTTTCAGCACCGACGTTGCCGCAGCGATATCTAATCCACGCGTTGGATTTACGGCAATGATGATCGATGGTTGTGAGGATAATTCTCGGGCGATGACCGCCTTTTGCTGATTTCCACCCGATAAGGTAACCACCGGCACGAATACATTTAGTGCCCGCACGTCGTAGGCGCTGATCAGACGCTTTGCAGCAACCGTCCATTGCCGCAGCGATAGCCAACCATGCCAACTGAATGGCAGCGAACGATATTGTTTCAAAACCAGATTATCGCGCAGTGACAACGACAACACCAAAGCATCACGATGGCGATCATCAGGGATATAACCCAACTGCGTCGGCGAACCGACACCGTGAACGCTACCGCTGGTAGGCACACGCTGCCCCAACAGCACTTCGACTAAGGCTGACTGTCCATTCCCTTCAACCCCAGCTATGGCGACGATTTCCCCTGCGCGAATATTTAAGTTGATGTCATCAAGTTCGACGCGTCCATTCGTTGCGCACAAACATAGATTTTTTATTATGACTGGTGACATAGCAGAATCAGGAGCTGGCGAAGCCGTACGCTGAGGCTTTTCTATCGCAGCTCCAATCATCAAGGCCGCTAATTGTGCTGGTGGTGTATTTGCCGTTCCGTGATGCACCACACGTCCACGTCGCAGAACCGTTACCACATCACAAACGCGTGCGACTTCGTCTAATTTATGACTTATATAGAGCACAGCGACACCGTCGCTCGCCAAACGACGAATCGCCGGCAAGAGTTCATCGACTTCTTGTTCGGTTAGTACCGCCGTCGGTTCGTCTAAAATTAAGATCTTTGCAACCGCTCCCATGTTACTCGCCTGGTCCAATCCCAAAAGCGCCTTTAATATTTCAACGCGTTGTTGTTGCCCAATCGCTAACGTGCCCACCACGGCCTGGGGATTGATGTCCCAATGTAAGGATGCTGCTCGCTGCCGTAATCGCTGCGACCACTTGGCACGATCAGCGAAACCGAGCTTATCGTCCAAGGCTAAAATAATATTATCAACCACGCTCAAGATTGGCACTAAAGCAAAATGTTGATGTACCATAGCAATACCAAGTCGCTGCGCTTGGTGCGGCGAAAAAACGCGCACTGATTTACCCGCTAGTGCGATACTTCCCGCATCTGGCGTAACCAAGCCAAATAAAATATTCATCAACGTCGATTTACCGGCACCATTTTCACCTAATAAACCATGTACCTGACCAGCGGCACAGGTTAACGACACGTCGACCACCGCGCTCACGGAACCGAAGCGTTTAGAAATAGCCGAGAGTGACAACATGGAATGAGCTGAGCGCAATTACTCGCTCACCGCCTTTGAGTAGGTGTGCGCCCAGGTGCCAAAGGTTCCATAGACCGCGACATCTAAAAATTCATAGCCAAAGACCCACATAATACTTTCATTCACCCGCATCGTAACCTTATTAAACCCGCCAAAACTGTCGCGGTATTCAATGACACCGACCCGATAGCCGAGCGTCGTCGTTGCCGACCACGACGATATCGACACGACTTCAATCAATAACCACAAACCCAAAAGCACACTAACGCCAATGGCGATGCGCTTACCTTTTATCGGTGTCATCTGATGAATCTCGATTTTCATTCGTTCGGAATCATGATGGTGCCATTGGCTAAGGCGACCCCAGCAGCTTCGACTTCACGTATGATGGTGTCGGTCAAAATTGTTCCGCGCAACAAGGGATTCAACACCGCCACACAAGTACCACGCGGTAAATTTTCACGCACGACGCCAGGAGTAAACGTATTCGCACGCACCGATTCAATCACCGCGCGAAAGGTTGCGTCCAAGCGGATTACTGCGCTCGCTAAGATATGATTCGGGCAAATGGGATTGGCATTTTGGTCTGCGACGCAACCGAATACATACACGGGTGATGTTGGATTTTTCGTATTTCGCTCTTTAACGGCTTCAAATACTCCACGACTAGCTGCGTCAACATCGTGATAAACGATATCAATACCTTGGGCAAAAAATGCTTCCGTTTGTTGTTTCGATTTCACCGGTTCATCCCATGACGTGTACGCTTCTACCACTGAAATATTTGCCTTTATTGAACGCGCACCGGCCAAGAATCCACGATAACAAGCTTTGACTGAAGGAATTGGCGATCCACCAACAAAACCTAATTTACCAGATTTGGACAAACGCCCAGCAATAATACCTAATTGATAGGAGGCTTGCGACACATCGAAATCAATCGTCATAATGCCCGGCTTGGCGACATCTGCGCCGCTTACCGCAATTTTCATGGTGGTTTCTTTGGCTGCTACCTCTGCCGCTGCGGTCAAAAATTCATAACCGTGCGCAATAACGACCGCATAACCATCCGCTGCATACGCCCGTAATTCATCACCACAGGTATCTTGGGATACTTTTTGTAAAATTGATACCTTCGCTCCCAATTCGCGCTGCACCTTTTCCATCGCTTCTTTGGCTAATTGATTCCAGCCACCATCGGTCACCGAACCAGAACAAATCAATCCAATTTTTAACGCCTCACCCGCGTGCAGCGCCATGACATTAAATAGCAACCCCATCATCAATAACCAAACTCGCATAGTCTCTCCGTCATAAAGGGTAGCTGAATGGGCTGGGTTCTATAACTAATTTATTCTGACGCCACCGACGAAACGGCTTAACGAACAACACCTCTTGATAATCAAACCAAGGTTAAATCAGACGATCGAACCAAAAACGACCAGTTTCACGGGCGACGTGCAAAGCCAGATTAAAAGTATCTAAATCAGGAAAGTCACAGCGCCGAGCGAGATGTGTGCGTTGAGGAATTTCAGTGGGCAAGCTACTGATGGCTTTGCCAGCAGAAAGGCGCATGCGAGCCTCAGCAAATCGTAGAATACGCAGGCTTTTAATCAGTGCCTCTACGCCCTCAAGCGGGACGCGTCCGAGTTCACCCAATCGCGTCAACATATCTTCAGTCGCACAACCAATGGGTAGCTGCTTCGGATCTAAACCGAGGCATAAGAATTGCGCAATGAATTCATGATCGACGTAGCCGCCCCAACCGCGTTTAACATGATCTCGACCTTGTACACTGTCTTCGAGACGTTTGCGCATGGCCCGTACTTCACCACGTGCTTGGTCATCAACCGGCTGGGTAAAGGCCGCGTTACGTATATGAATAATCGCTTCCTCAGCTAAGTGCGGATCACCAGCCAAATAGGACACCCGCAACATCGCCATGCGTTCCCACATATCGCGTCGAGCCGACCAATAATGACCAAGTGCTTCGGTATTCGCTACCATTGGGCCACCTTCACCCCATGGCCGTAAGCGTGGATCAATTTCATAGATACGCGCATCATGCATCACGCGAATGAATTCTTGCGCGACCCGTAACCAAAAGGTGTCGCCGTCATAATTCGCTTTTGGACATTGCCCGCCTGGGTCTGATACAAATATAATATCCATATCACTGGCATAGGTTAATTCTTTAGAACCGAGCTTTCCTAACGCCAACACGGCAAAACGCGTTGGGCGTTTCTTTTCAATAGGAATTCCCCATTCACGGGAGCGGTCGGCGATAATACGTGGTAATAATGCCTGAAATACGGCGGCCGCGGTCGCGGTTAATTGTTCACCAACAGCGTGTTGGGGCATGCCTTCTAAATCATGCATAGCCACGGCCGCCGTTTCTCGCGCAACCATAAATGCCAATGGTTCCCCTGCGCTTACCAAGCCCGCAATTAGTGAGCGTGCTTCCAGAGCTAATACCGCAGGTGAGCGCAAGCGCTTATTTAACGTGTCGATCACTTCATCGGGCAATCCTGGAAAGTCATGCAGCAGAGTTACAAGGAAATTTGACCAGCCAGCTAAGTCGGCAAACATGGTCAAGATATCCGCGCGGGCACCTAACAAATCATAAAAAATTGCTCGTCCACCCACCGCTTCTACGATGCGAACAAAATTTTCTAGCGCTTTATCCGGATGTGGGCTTTGACTAATAAGATGCAGTAATAACGGTAATATTTTAATGAGGCTGCGTTCGGTACGACTGCGGCTTAATACAAAAAATGGCTCTGATGCCAGTTGACGCAAAAACACACACGCTTGTTTATGATCCTGCAATCCCGCCTTGGTTAAATAAATACCCGCTAAACGCTCGTCGGCCTCCCCTTGTACGACCAACGCCATCATCGCGTCTTCTTCTTGGGTCGAGGTCAAAAAATGTCGCGCAACAATCTCGCGAACTTGCGTGCGTACACGCTTATGCTTGCGATCAAAACGCTCCAACGCTTGTGGACCTTGAAAATCAC
>CANETI010000133.1 GCA_947440715.1 Planctomycetota bacterium
ATGATAATTCATCATGTAGCGTGTGCTGCGATGATCAAATGGGCTCAATCCAACATATTCATCAGTACCAAATGCCGTTACGTTGCGAAAATTAAATCCACCGCGCTCATGAAAACGCTGGACCAAAACTGTATACGCTAGTGAACTCGTACGACCCGCAGATAAACCCATTTTGATGTGAGGATTGGCTGCGATCGCAGTGGCCAAAGTGTCGGCCAACCGGATCGCTGCTGATTCACGATTGTCTGCTAGAATCATTTTCATGTGAAGAAGGCTCCTGATCGTCGAAGAGTTCTAGCGTTCTTAGCTTCGTATGCCATGTCTGAGATGTGGTCAGCATTTTGTCTATCTGCTCAACCAACGACGATCCCCTGGATGATTTCCAGGGGATCGAACAACGATCTACCGTAACCGGCAGAACATAAGTATCCGCAAATGAGTTACTTACAGACCTTTGGCGGCCATGTAGCTGAGCAAATCAACCACACGGTTGCTGTAGCCCCATTCATTATCGTACCAACTGACCAACTTGAAGAAGTTGCCATTTAGTTCGATTGACGAACCGGCGTCATAAATTGACGAACGGGTATCATGAATGAAATCACTCGAGACCACTTCTTCGTCAGTGTAAGCGAGGATATCTTTGAGGTAAGTCTCACTGGCTTTTTTAATTGCCGCGTTGATTTCTTTCAGCGACGTCGTTTTGACCGTGCGGAACGTTAAATCGACCACGGACACCGTTGGGGTTGGCACGCGGAAAGCCATGCCAGTCAATTTGCCTTTTAATTCTGGAATCACGAGTGCGGCAGCTTTCGCTGCACCAGTGCTTGACGGAATAATATTGGTTGCCGCGCTGCGGCCACCCTTCCAGTCTTTTTTCGATGGGCCGTCGACGGTTTTCTGTGTTGCGGTATAACTGTGCACCGTGGTCATCAAGCCTTCGACCAAACCGAAACCTTCGGTGAGAACAGCGTGAATCAACGGCACAAGGCAGTTGGTCGTGCACGAAGCGTTCGACACAATGTGATGAAGATTAGGATCATATTTATTGTTATTCACGCCCATCACGATGGTGATGTCTTCACCCTTCGCTGGAGCTGAGATAATAACTTTCTTTGCACCTGCGGTGATGTGGCCCTTGGCCTTTTCTGCTTCGGTGAATAAACCGGTTGATTCAATGACTAAATCAACGCCCAGTTCTTTCCAAGGAAGTTCTGCGGGCGAACGCGCCGACACCACTTTAATTTCACGGCCATCAACCACCAAGATGTCGTCTTCAGCTTTGTCGGCAGAAGATTTTTTCGAGCTAACCGTGCCACCAAATTTGCCTTGTACGGAATCGTACTTCAGCAAGTAGGCGAGGTTGTCAGCGGGAACGATATCACCAACGGCGACCACGTCGAATTGCTTGCCAAACAAGCCTTGAGCGTGCAGAGCGCGAAAGACCAAGCGGCCGATGCGTCCGAAACCATTGATGGCGACTTTGATGGCCATGAAAACTCCTGACAAACGAGATTGCGGTACCAAATGAACAGTACCAGGTTGGGAAGGGAAGGCGGAGCCTACGAAGGACATCTCGAATGCAAGGCAGCCCAAACTTACATTTTCACCAATTCGTTTTATAACGTGGTCTTAACGCCGAATTAGAAATTATTTAATCGTTCATTAACGAACCAAGCTTTGATGCGATCCTACCAACAACGAACGCCCCAGATAAATCTGGGGCGTTAATAAACATGTTATTCCGATAGACGCAAAAACGTCGTACCGCGTGTGATAACAATAATTAGGTCAATTTAATATTGCGCACTTTTGGCAAGTTGAAAATCGAGCCAGGTTTGCCATCGGCTTTGGTTAAGGCCCAACGGCCTTCAAACTTTAAACGTTCAATGCGTTCAGCGCGGCTGAGAACATTGCGATGTTTGGCGAAACCGCCCTGACTTCTGAAGGTACCATGGATGCTCATATAAACCTCTGATGAGAGATGCAGGAAAAAGCGAGGCGCGAAACTTAGTGCGTGCCACCAGATTGCAAGCCGGGGTTACTAGAAGCTCGCGGAGTTTCACGGCGGGCGGGTTTGGCCGCCTTTCCGCCCACCACTGGCGCGCGATGCGCTTCACCGATTCGGCCCTTAACGCTGGTTTGGAGATGCTCTTCCAACCAGGAGCACAGCAGATGCACCGGATGCTTATCATCGACCGGCGTCGTTGCGCGCACAGCAGCCAGGGCTTCCGCAATCGGTTTGCTACCACGATCGTGGTACAACTGACGAAAGGCGTCGCGAACCGCCTGAATGTGTTCTTCTGACCAACCATCACGGCGCATACCAATTTGATTAATATTTCGCGGCTCTGCGGGATTGCCTTCGGCGATCATAAAAGGCGGCACATCGAAACGAACACCACTCATTGATCCGACCAAGGCCAATTGGCCAATCGTAGCAAAATGATGTAAGCCAACCATGCCGCCAATAATGGCTTTGCGACCAACTTTAATGTGGCCCGCTAACTGAGTATTATTGCCAATAACCACGTGTTCCGCGATAATACAGTCATGGGCGACGTGAGCGTATGCCATAATTAAACAATGATCACCAATTTCAGTTTTCATGCCGCCGCTAGCCGTACCTTTGCTGACCGTCACGGCTTCATGAATGCGACAATGTTGACCAATAATCGTTTCGCTGTCTTCACCTCGAAATTTTAAATCTTGGGGATCGGTGCCCACAACGGCACCTGGGAAAATAATGGTGCCCGCACCAATGCGTGTGCGACCATAAACGGTTGCATGGTTACGTAATTCAACGCCTGGTCCCAAAGAAACATTTCCCTTAACCACACAAAAGGGACCAACGATCGCATCCGGATGAATATCCGCCGCAGAGTCGACCACCGAAAGTGCATGAATGGGCATAAAAGGGAATCCCTTTAAGTGAGTCGTTGGTATGTAATTGGAAGTTTACTTTTGACCACGAATGGCTCGTAACCTATGGATGGCAAAGGACATGGTCAAGGTTCATTTTCATTGTCTGACATTGAATTGACGATATTCACCAGCATGCCAATCATACGAAAATTAATGATGGGACCGCCGCATACCTATGTGGTCCAAGCTGAGACCACCCAAGCGACTCCCCTTTTTGACCATGATGAAACGGCGCATTTTCTCCACTTAATAGAAACCATTCGCAAAGCTTTTGATGCTCGAATATTCGGTTACCGCATCACGCCAACCGGGTTTCACCTTATTTTACGTCATATCGCGGTACTCAACGACTCAGATGAACACGTGCGAAAACGTTGGCAGAGCATGGGCGGCAGTCCGCTCACGCCGCTGCCGCGCATCAAACATCGATTCACCAGTTTGGGTGGATTCATGCAGACCTTATTACAGCGCTTCAGTCGTGAATGGAACAAACGCCATCAACGACGCGGACATTTGTGGGCCAGCCGTTATCGCGCCTGTCTGTTAGCCGATGACCTCGCCTTATTGGCCAGTGTGGCCTGGGCTGAACAAATTCCCAAACCGAGGACCGCGTTCGTCGCCACCAGTGCGAGCATGAGTGTTGTCGCAGAAACGCCGATTGGATTAACTCCCCTCCCCTTGCGACTCGGCCCCGATGGCTCGTGGTATACCGCGGATGAATCTCCACCCGGTTTGACTCCCCTGCGCGATGCGCAAGTAAACGCATTGTTCACCACTTTTGTCCAAGGCATTCCGCCACAAGATCTTGCTCGCTATGGCACGGCTTTATGTCATGGCTGGGCTTTCGGTCGTCCTGATAGCCTGTCCCAAACCATCTCGCGACTTTCACGCGTTGCCGGACGTGGACGTAGTCGACAAATTCACGATTTAGATGATCAATTAGGACTCTGTGGTGTATGGGGATGACGGAATCTATTTCATTTAGCGAAATACAACGCCTGTGCGCGGCTGAGGGATTAACGGCTGGCGGTGTACTGTCACCGGTGCCACAACAATTAGATTCGACCTGGCTTGATCGCATGGAGGCCGATGGCCTTGGCGATATGGAATGGCTGCAACGAACCCGAACCCAACGGTTACATCCAACCCATATGATGCCAGAAGCAAAGGCTTTATTGGCTGTCGCAATGGCCTACCAACCAACCGCCGAATGTGGTGAATTAAAACGCGCGCGCTATACCGCAGGCAAAGATTATCATCATGTTCTACGTTCTAAATTAGGCCGAATTGGCGTGATTTTAGGCCAACGTTGTGGCAGTACCTCAAAAGGACGAGCCGCTGTAGATTCAGCCCCCCTCAATGAACGCACGTTAGCGCAGATGGCTGGTCTTGGTTGGTTTGGGCGAAATTCTTTATTAATTTCGCCAGAAGTAGGCAGTTATCGTTTACTCGGATTTTTACTCACCGATGCGGCGCTCGAACCGCATCACGCCGGACATGGCGAAGACCGATGTGGAAAATGTACGGCGTGCGAAAAACGTTGCCCAACGGCCGCTTTGGTCGACCGGCGCGTACTGACCACGCGCTGCATTAGTTATCTCACCATTGAACATAAAGGTATTATTCCCAAAGCCCTCGCCGAACGTTTTGAAGGCTGGTGGTTTGGCTGCGATTTATGCCAATCCGTTTGTCCCTGGAATCGTTTTGCCACTGAGCCAGATGATGCTCGCCTTCGTGGCCGCGAAATTGATGCCGATTTGCTCGCCATCACTGCGGAAACCTTTGACCAACATTTTGCCAGACGCGCCATCAGGCGAATCGGCTACGAACGTTTTCGGCGCAATTTACTGGTCGCGTTATTTAGCCTGGGACAACAGGCCGCCTGCCAAATGATTCTCGCAGAAGGTTTACCCTTGGTTTGCGCTCAAGCGCTTGAGCTTGGGATCAAACCGATTGCTGATTTGTGAACCCGACCACGATACCACCATGATGAAAATTACCGTAAACGACCAGCCAACTGAAATACCTGATATCTGTTCGATTGTCGATTTACTCTCGCAATTACAGCTTCCAGGCACGCGCGTTGCCGTTGAGGTCAACCGCACGTTGGTGCGTCGTGTGGATCATGCCGCAACCTCCTTACAGCCGGGTGATAACGTTGAAGTTGTGACCCTCGTGGGCGGCGGATAAATTATTAACGTATCGGATGCAGCTGATTATCAGGATGCACTAACGGCGCGAGCCGTTTGATTTCAGCTTGTTGTTGTGAAACCGTTACTTGATCACCCGTTAATTGTGCGGCGCGAATCAGTTGCACGCGAAATGGTAAATGTGTGGGGTACATCACGACCGCCCGATGAGCAAAACTTTGTGCCTGTCGAGCTAATGTGCGCGCCTGTTCACCCGTCATGGTTTGCGCTAAACGGAAATAATGATCGGACAAAGCATGAACACACGAAAGCTGTTGCGGCCAGACGCTCACTAATTCTTCCAAAAATGGTGTCACCACCGTCATCCGTTCGGGTTTTAAACGCTGGAAGTGGCCTGCGATGGTAACGGCTAAAAATGATAGGTCACTATCCGCAGGAAATGATTGACTGGCTGATACCAATCGCCGCAACATACCGACGGCAAGCGTTTCGCTGGGATCAGGGGCAATAGCCCTTTCACCATCTTCGGCAATAATTTGCCCAGCCATGTAATGCAAGGCATTCACGATCTGCTCACGCTGCGTCGGATCTAGTTGCCCTTCCTCGCCTAAACGCAAGCGTTGGAGGATGGCCTCTGCTTGCTGCGCTTGCAAACGTAGATCACCACGCAATGCAGTGGCGATCACGCCGATCGTTACGCACAGTAACAGCAACATCCCCGCGAGTGGCAATATTTGTACCCGCCAAGCTGGTATGGCTAATGGAAGCGTGTCTTTGATGTGAGCTGGACGAACAGCCAAACCCAAACAAACAACCCACGAAAGTACGCCGACCACTTGCATGCTATGCAAACTGAAATCCGCCTGCACATGTAATAAAACAGCAAATAGCGCCATCCAATAACTCAGTCGTGGCGGCAATGGAAGCTGGCGCAACCACCACGCGCAACTGACTAATAAAACTATCGCCAAAATGCCCCAGATAATCGGCATATTTCCTGGGTAGACGTGAAACGAACTGCTGAGCACACCCACCTGAAAAAACGCAAACGCCAGCATGAGCGCGAGCATAATAAAAACAGCTCGTTCATTTATCTGAGCCGATGATGGATCGTGATGCTGTTGTGGCTCCTGAATTTTTCTACCTGGCCATAAACTACGCAACAAGGCAATCCACCAAATGGACAATAATAACGCCGCTGGCACCCCCATATCGACGGCGGTCTGCAACCATTCCTGATGCACTAATACGGTTTCTTCTGCTTTTGGCGATTTTACTCGTGGGTAAGCATTTTCGAAACTATCCAATCCATGACCCGTCAACGGCCGCTCGGCAATCAACGTGCACGCAGCTTGCCAATAATCGATGCGCACCGCTGCGCTGCCTGCTAAACGCTCACGCAAACTGGGGATGGCTAGCGCCAATAGGATAAGGACACCTGCAAAACTAAGTCCAGCCAGACGCCAATGCCAACGCGGTAAGCAAATGACGGCAGTTAATGCCGCAGCAAGCACAGCACTTAACCAGGCGGCTTTGCTACCAGTCATTATTAAAGCGCCGATAACCAACCACACCAATATCCCCACCGTCCATCGAGACGTGAGTTGTTGCCGAACGCAATACCACCAACAACCAATGACCAATGGCACCATCAATAAGACATACGTTGCTAAGGTATTCGCTAATAAAAAAGACCCTTCCAAACGCCAACTCGCAACCCGTACATTGAGTTGATCGGCAACCCGCTGATCCGCCGTTAATCCAGGATCAGACAACAGCGTTGCTGCTAATTGTGGCCGCTCCCACAGTACTTGCCCACCCATCACTACCAATTCCCCAACCATACCTGTCATTAAACCAGCAAGGACAAGTTGCGGGTATCGCCTGATAATCGGTAATAAGGCTAACGGAGCGGCCAAATGAAGTGCCCAACCAACGACGAGAGCCCACGCCTTCGCTGGCACCGGGCTCGCCCAGGCGCTTGCCGCCGCAACTACGAGGAAAACCGCGCCCCACGGTAACGCACGAGCCCACCAT
>CANETI010000134.1 GCA_947440715.1 Planctomycetota bacterium
AACATGGCGTAACCGATGGCCATGGGTCCAATTTGCGCCAATAAAATAGTGGCGCCTTTTTTATCTAGGCTGCGTTTCAGGGCTTGAGCCGTGTAACGTTGACTCAGCATGTAATCAATTTGTGCCTGTGAAATGATCGACGGATAATAGAGGTTCCAAATGTCGCGAGCCAGCGATGCGATTATCGGTAAATGTTGTTCGGTAGCGACGATGGTTGTTAATGCTTGTGGGCGCGGGGTGATGTTACTCATTGATGATCGCCCCGCGACGATGAATTTAGTATGCATAGATAAAATGGAGTAATCATTTAGTAACAGGCAATAATTTAACGCGAATTGAACCTGTGGCGCTGATGCCTCTGCCTTTCGGCGTGGAGGGGAATAGCGTGAGATTACCAACGCCGGAGATCAGGCCGGGTTGTTGCTCCATACCATTACCGACGACGCAGACCAATTCGCCAATGGAGTATTTATTCTTCATCGATTGACCTTTGTAGGTGGTGTCGATGGTGATGTCTTTGCCGTTGGTGATGCGCCAAGTTTCTGTGGGATGGGGGACCAGGCGCATTTGTTGTCCATCACGTAGTACGATGCCGGTATCAATATGACCTCGTGCACTATCAATTATAATAGTGGTGCCCTTGAGCTTTTCCCACTGAGTCGCTGATAATTTATCATAATTGATATCAGGGCCGAGTGGAAGGTAGCTGACGATTTCCGCGATGCGTTTATCAGTCAACGCGGCTTGCAAACTAGATAATTGTGGGCGCACCGTTTCATAAATAGACAGGGCATGTCGCCACAGTGGTTCTTTTTGTACGGCTGTGCGCTTGCCGAGATCATACCATTGATCAGCTACCGCGAGGTGTTCTGACGCTAAGGTTTTAGGCGCCAACTCAGCTTTGGCGATCACGCCAAGCGAGGCATCTGAGCCATTGGCTAAGTGTGGTAATGCGATTGACCATTCTTCGACCGTGATGGCATACCAGCGGCCAACTATCGCATTCGCGCTCGGATCGTTGGGCATATCTAGCAAGGTGAGCAGCGAAGGAATAACAGTTTGGCCAGATATTTTCCGTAAATAAGTTCTTTTGTCTGCAATAACATCGATGTCAGCGTAAAATTCACCTATTTGTTCACACAGTTGAATAATATTAACAATGTCTTTCGCACTGACGGATAATTCACGAGCCTCATGCAAAAGCGCATATCGACTGAGCGCATCTATATCAGTATCGTTCGCTTGTTTTATTAGCGTAGGAATGAGCGCCGTGCGATTTTTAGGTTGTGTGTATTGTGATTTGTATAATTCGTGAATCGAATCGAGAGCGCCCTTGAGTGCTTCAGTACTCGGCTGAGGCACTTTGACGATTGGTGCAACCGGGTGAGCAGCAGCAGCAGGAATAATTAACGGCTCTCGCCCGCTGATGATGGCTTTAGCAATATTCTTTTGATGACGACTAACGGCATCCTTGAAGCGCTTTTCGGCGAGTAACGCTTCGGGCAATCCTTGAAAACGTTGGGATATTTCAAAGTACAAATAGGCAGTCAATTGCATGCGTAAGGGATTAGCTTGAGAAAACTTTTCCGCGCGCGCGACATAGGCCTGAGCTTGGTCGGTGGAAATAGGACGCTCAACTACCGCATTTACTCGGTTCCAAGATTCTAATGTCTCGGGCTCAAGTGCGCGTTCAGCTTGGAAGCTAGCAAGAGCCTCGTTATCAATTTGTTGGCGACACCAATAAAGCGTGGCCTGCAAATGGCTCACAACGTCTTGGTCATTGCTCGTTTCGTAAAATCCTAAGGCATCGGCGAAACACAATGACGCATCAATGTATTTTTTCTTGTCGCTGGTGGCATCCAGAATTAATGGCGCGGCCTTGTCTAGCTGGGCCTGGGCACTGGTGCTATCCGTCGCAAGCGCGGCGCTTAATGAGATGCTGCCAGAAAGTGCTAGAAGCAACAGTAAGCGTGAAATCGTGTGCATAGCGAAGAATCCTGTAAGTTATAACCCACAACCCAGCAAAACATCGCTGTAGGTTATTCCACCAGCGTAACGCTTGTGGTACACAGTTGTGACGTGCAGATGACATCGACATGACGTTAACATTTCAGTCGATTCGCGTCAGTTGCATGTCAGCTGTTCGGATATCCGGGAGGCATGACTCAAAGGCGCGGGTTCATCAGGTGTCATCAACGGTAATTGTGCATCAAACGCCGTGATTTAAGCGTGCTAGGTATGCTGGTTTGGTGTTGGCCACCAAGCGTTTTGAGAGGCTATACGCAGTGGGTTTATGTGTCTTAGAACGGAGACAAGGGTAACTATTTGCTCAATGATGAAATCCAGGCTTCGATTAAAGCGAGACCCTCCAGATCAAGTACGCTGGACGCTATGCGCGGCATGCGTTCGGGGCCGAGATTCAACATACGTGTATAAATGAGCGAATGTTGTGGATCACCAGGCGCGATAATTTTTGCACCGGGAATGCCTAAATTGCCATGCTGTGGATCTATATTTATGCTGTTGGTTTCAGTTAGCGATAAATGATACGGTAAAAAGAAAAAAGCATTTCCTCCGCCATATTTAGCGTGGCAGTGGGCACAATTGGCATGTAAATATGCGCGGGCCCGATCCTCAATTTTGGCGGTGGTGTCGCTTGGTTCTGGCATTTTAGCGAGCATGGCCGGTCCCTCTTTGGGCAGTTTCTTTTCTAAAAGACCAATTTTCTCGAAAACGCTTAATTGATTTTTTATCACGCCATGGCCGTAATCATGTAAGCGGTTCATTTGCGCGGTGCTGGGTCCTAGCACAAAATTAAGCGGCATGGTGTGGCATAGTGTGCATTCTGCACGCCCAGGAAAATGCCAGGTTTGTTGTCGGGTTGAACCATCACGATCACGGATGGCGTAGGTGCGATCGGATCCTTTCGGATCATCTAATAATATCGCATCATTTTGTTCATCATTCCATAGGTAGGTGTAGCCACGCCAATGGTTTTGCTCTAAGTGCAACAGTCGCGTCTCTAATCGTCGACGTGAGGTCGGATCGCCGCTCACTAAATCGAGTGCAAAAGTTTTTACTAATACCGTGCCATCGGGAAAATCCCAACCGGATTTGGTTTGATGATTAATGCGTCCATCACCTGGAATCGCCATGAAACGTTCCTTAACGGCATTATCGGACCATAATGGTGAATTGACGCTGTAGGGAATAATCCCAGGAGCGACTTGGTTTTGCGCGGTATTGGTGAACAGACCCGTCTCACTTAACCGTCTAGGGAAAGGGCGTTTGGCGGCTTCAATAAAAGCCTGAGGATCGGTGGCGATGAGGCGATGAATCTGTCCATCAAAATGAAGAATTAATAATTCGCCATCAGCGTCTTGCGCAAAACCAACAATTTTAAGCGGCGTATCGACTAATTCTTTGTGCCAAGTCGCAGTGCCATTTTTATCTGTACGTACGCCCCAAATTTTCCCGGTATCAAAATCGCCATAGAGGTAAGCACCGATTAATTCAGGCAGCGCCTTGCCGCGATAAACAAAACCACCAGTGAGCGAACGAGCTTCATGATGACCGTGTTCGAATACTGGTTTGCGTATCGGTGTTGGTCCGACTTTTCGTTCCGGACGAAATGAGTGAGAACCCTCAAAAACCGACCAACCATAGTTGTCGCCTCGTTCAATGCGAACGACGCTATCCCATAAATCTTGTCCCACATCACAGCCCCACAGTGCACCCGTGACGGAATCAAAACTCATTTTCCAGATATTCCGTAATCCATAAGCCCATATTTCCGGCTTAGCACCAGCAACGCTGATGAACGGATTGTCGGCAGGAACACTATAGGCTTGGCCGAGAATCGGTTTATCGACATTAATTCGTAATATGGATGCCTGAAAGTCGCTTAAATCTTGGCCGCTGAGGTGGTGATCGCCATAGCCGCTGCCATCGCCGACAGGAATATACAGATGACCATCTGGGCCAAATTGAAGACAACCGCCAAAATGATCGAGACCGGCATGCCAGCGAAGGACATGAAATTCGCTATTCGGTACAATTTGTGGAGTGCTATTAGCGTCGGCGGTGAGCGTATAACGGACTACATACGAATGCCCAGGTAATGGCCGCACGTCGCGATAACAGACATACATATAACCATTGTCAGCAAACTGAGGATGAAACGTCATGCTATAAACATTACGTTGCTGTGCGCCGGGTAATTTTTTTGTACTCAGATCAATCAGTAGGTTCGTTTCGCTAACCTCGTCTCGGTTGGGAAACGTAACTATTTGACCATCGCGGGTGACCACAAACCAAGTACGACGATCTGGCGCTAATTGCAAATCAACCGGGCTGTCGAATGACAAGCGTGAAAATAAACGAACGGTACTACAGGGCGATGGTGGTTCCGGTGCCCCGACTACTTGCGAGGTGGTCCATGCAATACGAACGTTGGTATCAAAGGACGTTGGTGTTTCTGCGCCAGGTACCTGGTGAAAAAGTAGGCAGAGCAGGCCAAACAAGGATATATGAGCGTTTGCGGCCATCGACATGTGATCAATTTCCCCAAAATAAGGTTACGACTGAATAGTGTAACTTGGCTCAATCTCTACTCACGTTTAAATAATTGGACAGACCACTGTTTAAACGTGAATTTTGAACTCGCCAAACCCAGCAGAGATGCGCTTGTCCGTGTTTTATACGCGCAGGAGAATACACATATCATATGTGAAACCAAACTGTTTCACTCAGCCGTAAAAAGAAGCGAATTACGTCCGAAACGTTACATTTTCTGGATACATTTTGCTCACGATGAACCGTGACGACGACGAAAGAAATTAGGTTGTCAGGCAGTATCAACATCCGGCAAAGAGAATACGGCATCTGAGAGCGAAAAAAATCGCGGTTCGTTCTTAACATTTTGGAGCTTCACATGACTACTCCCCGTTGGCTGATTGATCGACGTACGATGCTGCGCGGGCTTGGTGTCAGCATGGCATTGCCCTTACTCAATGTAATGACCCCGCCAAAAACCTATGCCGCTGATTATAAAGTAGTGCCAAAAAAAATTCCGGTGCGTTATTTAGCGATGTACGTACCCAATGGATTAGCGCCAACACCACAGGGCAAAGAAGCCGACAAATGGACACCGAAAGAAGGCCCGTTGGTTGAGCTACCAGAGATGCTCAAGTCGTTAGAAAAAATAAAGAGCCAAGTGTTGGTGCTCAGCGGTATGCATAATGAGTTGCCGTTGAAAACGAAGGGCGGCCACCATCCACGCGCCACTGGATTTTTATGTTCGTCAATGGTCCACGGTGGCACGGAAGCGTCAAAGGGCGGTGAAATCAATAGCGGAAGTATGTCGATTGATCAATTGATGGCGAGTAGTCTGGGAGCATTTACTAAATTACCCTCCATCGAATTAGCGATGGATATCCCAGGAAAAGGCTTCGCCTCCAATACGGGTGAAAATATTCTCTACGGCAGTCATTTGTCGTGGAGCTCTCCGACCTCACCGATTTCTCCTGAAATAGATCCCAAAGCGGTTTTTGACCGGTTGTTTCGTGCGCAAGGCAAGGCTGGCGGCGCTCAGGCCGCGCCCATTTCGGCCGATGATGATCAGAGCGTGCTTGATGCGGTGTTGGCAAATTTAACCTCATTTAGCAGTACGGTCGGAATCGAAGATCGACGTAAACTAGACGAATTTAGCACCTCCGTTCGTGAACTCGAAAAGCGCCTAGATCGCGAAGTGAAATCAGCAAAAGCTCCTCGTCGTATTGATCCGGCAGCGACTCGCGCTTTACCTGATTTAGAAAAACAAACGAGTGCGGTTGGCGCGGTTGGAAAACGTGGCAACACCCAGGGGGCGATGCGCGCCATGTTGGATATTATGACCTTAGCGTTCTGGACTGATACCACCCGTATCGGAACCTTCCATACCGGCAATGAAGTTAGTGGTCGTAATTTTTCATTTATTAAAGGCGTTACTGGTAGTCACCATGAAATGTCGCATCATGAAAATAAGAAGGATAAGCTGGAACAATATATTAAAATCAGTACCTGGCATATTGAACAATATGCCTACCTCGTTGATCGTCTCAGCCAGATTAAAGAAGAGGGCGGAACCTTGTTGGATAATTGTATGGTCATGATTGGCTCAGGCATTCGCGATGGAAACAAGCATGACGGCAAGGATTTACCCATCATTCTTGCAGGTGGAGGTGGAGGTACGCTGAAAGGTGGTCGCCATATCAATTTTGGTAAAGGAACACCATTAGCGAATTTGCACGTTGAGATGGCTCAACGTATGGGCATTCAAGTGCCGAAATTTGCTGATAGTACAGGACCTTTAAAAGGTTTATAATCAGCGCCCTGTTTATTGGGATGCCCGACTGATGCGCTTGTTTTATGACTCTTTTTTAAAGTCCGTGACGATCATGTTCAATCCTGTGCGATTATTATTACTTTTATGCTTTGCCTCGCTGGTCGTGGCGATCGAAGACATCGATCTGAGTAAGTTGGATTTTAAGCGTGATATTCAACCATTGATAACCACGTATTGTAAAAGTTGCCATGGGAACGCGAAATCCAAGGGTGACGTTAATTTAGAGCGCTACGCCGATGTGCGATCGATACAACTGGCCGCGGAACAGTGGTTGGACGTCAAGCATATGTTGGATGAAAATGAGATGCCGCCGTCGACGGAAAAAATTCAACCCAGCGCGGAAGAACGCGCCCGTTTGTCGGCGTGGATTAATTGGGCAGTCGATAACGTGGATCCGACATTAGTGGTTAAAGACCCAGGCAGTATTGTCTTGCACCGACTCAATAAAACGGAGTTCAATAATACGTATCGAGATTTATTAGGCGTCAAATATGGTGTCGCAGATGGTTTCCCGGATGATAACGGCGGCGATAGTGGTTTTGATAATAGTGCTGACACCTTATTCACGCCCACCT
>CANETI010000135.1 GCA_947440715.1 Planctomycetota bacterium
ATTTGTTTTAACCGTCGACGATGGGCGATATGAATAATCACCGGCGCTGCCGCAGCGGCAAGTCCACCTGCGAGTGCCAAATTAAGTAATTCAATCATGACCGATTACCAACACAGGACAATTCACCAACACAAAAAATAATAACAAATGGTCTCATACCCGCGCGCCCACGTTTCGTGAGGTCGCCCCAGATAATACGCGAGCTAATCCCAGCGCCAAATCTTCATTCGTACGTAATGTTTCAAGCTGCACCCCAATCGCATGACAGCCTTCCGCCAATTTATTTCGATGTTCACGTACCGCCTGTTGGTAATACGCGCGTACGCGATCCGCATCGAGTCGCAAACGCGGTTCATCTTCCATACCAATGAATTCCATCATGCCGCTGAGCCCGAATTGTTCTTCTTGCGGATCTATAATTTGGAAAATACGGACATCTTGCTTACGATGTTGCAGCAAGCGCAGCGCCATCAGCAGTTTTTCCGCGTCATCAAAGGCATCCGTAATCAGCACCACTAAACCACGGCGTTTGAGTCGTGCCGCTAAATGTTCTAACACCGTTGATAATGCCGTTTCACCGCCGGGCTCGCGTCGTTCAAGATGTTCCAGCAAGGTCAACAAATGCCCCATGGTCGATGCGGGCGGTAAGTGCGTACGTACTTCCGTATCACAAATCGCCAAGCCAACGGCGTCGCTTTGACGCAACATCATAAAACCCAGGGCTGCCGCTAACCAGCGCGCATAGTCTAATTTACTGACTCCCGTTTGATTATGATTTTCCACACCAGATCCGAACCCCATCGAACCGGAGGCATCTAAAACAATAGTCGCACGCAGGCGAGTTTCTTCTTCATATAAGCGAATGTCATATCGATCGGTGCGAGCGTAAACAATCCAATCTAAGCGTCGTAAATCATCCCCAGGTTGATATGGACGATGCCCTGCAAATTCGACGGATAAACCACGATGAATTGAACGATGCTGACCAACTAAAGCCGCTTCGACCGCCTGACGCGCTGCCACCCCCACCTTACTCAGGCGTTGCAGGATCTGTTCTTGAACGGTGTTCTGAAGCGACATGCGTACCTAAATTATTGCGAAGGTGTCGACAAAAAGAGATGCGTATTCAAGTCGCAAGAAACTAAGTTGCTTTTGCTGCCTTTTTATCCGTTGATTGAGAAAAATGCTGAATCAAGCGATCAATGATGATATCGCTACTTAAGCCGTTAGCCTGGGCGGCAAAGCTACACACGACACGATGCCGTAAAACCGGCTTGGCCAAGGCCATGATATCTTCTGTCGTCACATGAAAACGGCCATGCAATAAAGCTCGCGCTTTACCACCCAGAATGAGTTGCTGTCCCGCACGCGGACCAGCGCCCCATTGCAACCACTTAGTCGCATCTGGCACATCGATAAATCCTGGGCGCGTCGCGTGAACTAAATTAACCACATATTCGTAGACGTGATCTGCCACCGGCACCTGGCGAACGACGTCTTGTAACTGCATTAATTCCCGGCCAGTGAACATGCGATTGAGACGCGTTTTCGCGCCCCCCGTCGTGCGACGGAGAATTTCAATTTCTTCGCTTTTACTCGGGTAGCCAACCTTGACCATAAACATGAAGCGATCGAGCTGCGCTTCCGGTAACGTATAAGTGCCTTCTTGCTCTATCGGATTTTGCGTTGCTAACACAAAGAACGGATCTGGTAGTTCATAAGTCCGACCACGACAAGTCACACGTCGTTCTTGCATGGCTTCTAAGAGTGAAGCCTGTGTTTTGGGTGGAGTACGATTAATTTCGTCAGCCAGTACCATGTTGGCAAATAGCGGACCTTGTAAAAATTCAAATTGGCGACGTCCGGTTTCCGGATCTTCCTGAATAATATCCGTTCCCGTAATATCTGACGGCATTAAGTCCGGCGTAAATTGGATACGACTAAACGCTAAATCCATGACTTGGCCGAGCGTTTGCACCATGACCGTTTTTGCTAAACCTGGCACACCTTCGAGTAAACAATGGCCGCGACAAAGCACGGCTAGAATTAATTGTTCCAATACCTCCCGTTGGCCAACAATCACCTTTTGCATTTCATCCATTAATGCCGTTCGCGCTTCGGCCAAGCGAGCGACCAATTGCGCCTCATCAGGGCGGGACGGCACGGTCGAATTGTTGGTCATGGGCGTGGAATCCACTGCAGTGTGACTGGCCATAGCTGGGCCTCCACGATGATAACGGTAGCGGTATGGGGATGTGACAGTTGGGATGGGTCGACTTAAAAAAAATGAGTCCCTTCCCCCTCCTAAAAAACCACCCATCATGCCGCCAATGTCCGACGATCTTGATGCGTGGATGACTGCTGCCCGTGATCATGGTGATCAAAATGCCTTCGCCATGGTGGTTGAGAAATGCCATCATTTGATTCGCGCCACGTTGCTGCGTGAAACCGCTGAACCAGAATTGGCTGATGAAATTGCCCAGGAAGCCTTGACGCGAGCCTGGGCTAAACGCGAACAATATCGACCCGGCACCAGTCCACGCGCGTGGTTGTTAACCATTGCCCGTAGTCAATTGATGGAGCATCACCGACGCCAAGATCGCGACCGACGTCATATGCGCGAATTGGTACGGCAAGAATTACTGCGCCAAGCTCCGCAAGAAGTGGACACGGAACATCAAGCTCGCTTGGCGGCACTTAAACACTGCTTAACCGAAATTGGTGAAGACCATCGTCAACTGATTGATTTGGTCCATAATCAAGGACTCACCAGCGACGCCGCTGCCGATGTTTTAGGAATCAAAGCGCCAGCCTGTCGCCAGCGCTTGTCACGGCTCCAGCGCATACTGCGCGAATGCGCGCAAAAAAGAATTGACGTTGGTCCATGACTGAGCCCACCCCCTCACCATTAGATGCGCGCATCGCAGAATTAGCGACGGGGTTTGCCTTAGGCGATCTGGCCGAAGGTGAATTGCGCGAACTCTATGATCTCTTGCGCAATGACGATGGATCCGGAGCGCACGCTGCACGCATCGCCTGGGAAACATTAGGTACGGTCACCGATATCCGCTCACAAGTATCCAGTACTTTTCAAGACACGTTGGCGCATCGCTTATCACATGAAACATCACGCAGTGGTGGATTTACCGCGCGACTACTTGGTCGTCTTGGTTTCCGCGCACCGACCTTACACCCAGTCGAAGCCCCGCCTGCACCAGTGAAATTACGCATTGCCTTGTGGTTATTAATCGCCGCTGGTCTTGGCGCTATTCTAACTGGTGTCATCGCCCTCATCTGGACACAAACCCATCGTGCGCGTGCCACGGTAACTGGTTTACATGGCTCTGCGGCAATCGGCGGACAGGCACTAACCCCAGGCGCTGAAGTTGATCATCGCAGTTTAGTCGTCAAAGCCGGTGGTAACTTAACCCTGGCTTGGGACGACGGCTCCATTGCCACCATTACCAGTGGTGATCATGATTCTGAAGCCGTTGCAACCGTACGATCAAATGGTTTAGCCTTATTACGTGGTCAAGTTGCCATTCACGGTCGCAGCGGATTTACCGTCGTGTTGCCAGATCGAACGGGACAAATAACTCAAGATGATACGCAGTTTGCGGCAGAAGTTTTAGCACAACGCAGCTTCATTGGCGTCACGCGCGGTGCGGTGCACGATGACAAATATAAAAAATTACTGCAACAACATGACGGAACCGGACCCCATGGGCCATTTCGCTGGCAATGGTCATGGGATGAAAACAGTGGCACCTTGGCATCCGGCAACGATAGCCCGAGCGATTGGCGCTATACCGGCGTAATTGCCTGGAGTGATTTAAATGACGTCGTGCGTTTTACGTGTACCACAACACCGTTGATTGAATTAAAAGCTATTCCAGGGCAATTAATGGTATCCGTCGATGGGAAAGAACATCAGCGTCTTATTTTACCCGGCTCACCATTACTCGCGACACCGCTTGCACTTCGGCAACAAGATCACAGCACTCTCATGGTCGCAGTTGGCGAATTAGCGCTCACCATTCCGCTCAGCGCATCAATTACGGGTTATCATGTCAACATCATGGGTAAAGCGCGGGTACAGACGACTTCATTCCATCCGCTGCCCACTCCCATTAAAAAATAAATAGTAATCATCAAAAGACACCCAAGCTTTAATCGTCAATTAATATTTAATTAAGGGTATGGCTATGATGATGGCCGTCCCATGCCCAATGGTAGACTGAACCGTTACACTGGCTTGTAATTCATCGCGTAAGCGTTGAACAATCAAATTAATACCAACGTAACGAACCCCGCTTTCGCTGCCATCACCATCATCATGCACCACGGTAAATACCAATTCCTTTGCATTTTGATCACTCAAGGCGGCCGCTTGCTCATCGGTTAATAAATTTTGCTCCACCGCTTTACGGCGCATAGTCTGAGGATTTATGCCGTGGCCATCATCGACTAGAGTAATAATTATTTGTTCCGCTTGACGTTCACAGCTAAGGGTCAGTGCTATTTGGTCCAATTTTTTCGCTTGTCGTCGCTCCTCTGGCGAATCCATGCCTTGGTCTAAAATAAACCGTAATAAATGTGGCAACACCGGCAAAAGAATATCGATGGTGTGCTGTTCCATTGGAACTTCTTCGCCAAGAACCGTAAAGCGCACCTCTAATTCACGACGTCGTGCCATTAATGGCACGGAACGAATAATGGATGCTAATCCCACTCTGGTCACCACTAAGGCGTTGCCTGCGACCGTGCTCAGTAACCTGCGTTTACGAATGCGTATTTCTTCTGGTGTATTTTGCGGGGCGACCTGCCGAATTAAACCCATAGGTCGATGTCCATCATCTTCACCAGTCAAGCCGACTAACGTGCGGAATTGCCGTTCAATTTGATTGACGGCCCCCTCTAAATCGGCAACCCCATATCGACATCGGCGTACTTCGGTGTCGCCGACATTCGACATACCAAGAAATCCGACTAATTCCGTGTCGAACTTTTTTGCCGCCAGATGTAAGGGCGCTAGCCCAAAAATTTCGCCGCCTTGTATTAGACGACGAACCGATCGTTGAATATCTTGTAAACGTATGCTGTTAGATTGGTCGCCCAGCATACTGATGCTGGTGCTCAATTCAGTGATAATACTGCGTGCGGCATTGATGAATGAGTGAAATAAATCGACGTCTTCAGCCATTGCTTTTAATTGTTGGTAATCGGACTGTGAGCGAGCGACCTCGGCCGCTAGGCGTTGTTCATCGCTGACATCTTCAATCGTCACTAATATTTGTTCGGCCATCTTTGCTACGGGAGCCTGTTTTCGTAGACGCCGCGTCATGCCATTCAATTCGTCAATGCGATAAAAACGACAACGTATAATCGTAATAAAGTCAGCCCGATGGATGGTCACCATTTTCACCGGATTAACTTCCTCAAGTTCTTCCGGTGTTAGATTGCCTACTCGCACTAATTGTAAAAAGTCGAGCAAGCGCCGTCGAGTTACCGCCCCTTCTGGGCCAGGTGAAATTAATTCACCCAAATCTACGCCATCTAATTCAAAGCACCCGAGTAATTCGCTACTAGCCTGTGAACGCTCTGGCTGCACGCAGCCATTCGCATCCAGGGTCAGTAAACCAATTGGTAAGGTATTGAAAATTAAACTCATTGAGGCATTACGGCTAGCAACTTGATCTCGCCACCCACGTTGTGTTGCCAATAATCGATTTACTTCAGTTCCAATACTTCCCAACTCGTCAGGCGCGGTATCATTCACCACTCCGACCTGATCATTCGTCTGGTTAATTTCGGCAACACGCGCACAAAGTCGTGACAAGCGACTCACAATCGCCCAATCTAAGGAAAAATGCACCACGATAATTAAGGCGCCACATGCGCCTGCCATGACCAATAAAAAAATGAGGAAGGTTTGTTCGCCCTGTTGCATGATCGCGCGATCAAAAGGGACTTGAATAATCAAAGGACTTTCACCTTCCATCGTAGGTATGCGAACAAATCCGCGCATACGATCCGCGTTATCTCGTATGAGTGTTTGCTCGACTGCGCCGTCTATATTTACGGCGTCCTGTTCTGGAATCTGTAATTGATCGCGCCAAATCATATTCACCAAGCGGTGAGATACCTGACTTAACTGTGACACCCAATCGTCATTCATCCACCGTGCCATGATGATGGTGCCATGCGGCTCACCATCACCTGCTGAAGTCAATATGGGCCAGGACGATAACAACAGCGCCTTATCACCCAATCGCACAATAAACCGTTGCGGGGTTAATTTATTTGTAATCTGCAATGCCGGATGATGTGGTTGTAATAATGCCCTTAACGTCCCATCAACGTTAACCACTTGATCGGACAATAAATCATAGGCCGATCCATGCACCAATTCCCCCTGCCTGTCGTGTATCAGTAACATATTCACTTGTAGGGTTCGTAAATTTACGCCGAGTAAATTCGCATCGCTAAAGGCAGTGGTCGGCTCAACCACATAACGATACATATCATCCCACAGCGCCCAATCGGCTACTTTGCGTTCCAAGCGATCGCACTGTTGATCAAACATGTCGCGCATGCGCCCAAGCTCTTGCTCTGCTGATTGCTGTTCTAAGCGCAGGAACCCACTGTGCAGAACCAATCGTGACGCCACTCCAAGCACCAATAGCAACCCAATTACGGTCACGATTAGGGTGATTAACATGCGACGACGTACGGAGCTCGACTTATGAAACGACTGCGTCATGTGGGTGATCATACCATGAAAGGTAGCTGTCTAGCAACCACCCCCTTCGCCAATCCCGATGTAACCCCTAGCGATAACGAGAGCTAAGCACATGCTCCCCAGCCATGCTCGCGTGGCACCTTGGTTTACGTTATTTGCGGCGTCGCCGCGCTGCTTGGTTGGCGTTAGCTGCCATTACCTTGACC
>CANETI010000136.1 GCA_947440715.1 Planctomycetota bacterium
AATTATCTTCTGCGCTGGTGATGATCAGGGTTTGCCCATCATGGGCTGCAGCGATGTCGATGAAATTAGTGCCGGTCGTATTGGCGACTTCAACGTCTTTGGGATTTTTCCGGATACGCACAAACGGGCGTTTACCGTAGGCGTTTGCCCAGGTCGCTAAAACATGGTCGCTGGTTTTTCCAGCGGCTAAAGTGGCCGTGATGGTGGTATGGATGCCGCGGGTAATGGGCGCTAAATGCGGAACGAATGAGAGGTGAACTGGCTTGCCAGCGGCGAGGGTTAATTCTTGGTCAATTTCACCGGTGTGTTGATGGCCAACAGGACGGTAGCTGTGGAGATTTTCGTTCAGCGCATAAAAGAGATTATTGTTTGACTCGATAAATTTTTTACCGGCACCAGAAACACCGGAATAACCAATGGCGACCAATGGCGAGTCGAGATTAAGGATGCCAGCTTTAATTAAGGGCACGAGAGGTAGGATGATGCTGGTTGCGTAGCAACCAGGGTTTCCAACGACCTGAGCTTTTTTAATCGCGTCGGTATGAATTTCGCTCAATCCGTAGACGGCGGTCGGTAATAATTCAGGACAGGCATGATCATCGCCATACCATTTTTTATAGGCCGCATGGTCATGTAAACGGAACTCAGCGCCAATATCAACTAGCTTCAATCCGCTCTTGAGCAGCTCGGGTACCACCTTGGTTACTTCTGGGCTCTTCTTAGCCAAGATCACCGCTTTTGCGCCGCTGGCGCGGATGACCTCAGGCGTGTCTTGTGCCATGACCAAGTCGGTTTCACCGGCAAAGCTGGGTAAGGCGTCGGCAACATGCTGGCCGTGTAAGCGATCACTACCAGCGTGGACCACGGTAAAATGTGGGTGGTTGAGCAAGATACGCAGGGCGATTTCCCCTGCATAACCGGTCACACCAAGAATCGCGACGGGAATGGGCGCAGTCATAAGCAGGCTTCCTGAGAGCGGCATTCCATCGTTAGACGGATTTAGGGCAATGGACTTGTTGTAGACTCGGAGTCCGGGAGTCCGGAAGTCCGGAAATCCGGAAGTCCGGAAGTCCGGAAGTCCGGAAGTCCTGGGTTGTCGGATAATTATTTACCACGGACGTTAAAATTACTGCTGCAGAAAGGTGGCGCTGCGCGCCGATGTTACGAATAATGCTCTACTCTATTCCGTGAGCGCAGCGAACACCTTTCTGCAGCCGAACAATAAATCTACAAAATTAAATAACCATCGATCACGCAGGACTTCCGGACTTCCGGACTCCCCCGGATTCTCACAAATATTTGCGAATACGATCATCCATCTGCAGTTGGTCGGCAATAAACGAATACAGCGCGGCATAGTTGAGCATGGTGTCGATGGCTAACTCACCGCTGGCAATACGTGCTGCCCAGGTCGCGTGCTTGGGGATCTTACCATCTTTTGCAATGGCACTGATGTCGGCGGCGGTAAATGCGGGGAATAAATCACCTACGCCGGCAGCGGCTAAACGCTTCACTAAATCGGCGGCGTCTTTGGGTGGCTTTTTGTCTAAATCTTTGGCTGCGGCATCCAGCTTTGGATCAATGTCCCAAATGGTGCTGGCGCGAATGTGTTTCGCATCGACGCCGATTGCCCATTGTACTGCGGGATCGTTTTTGACCTGATTGGTGAATGGCGCTTTCAATTCCTTAACCGACGCTTCAGCAACCGTGGTGGGCATGGTGTAAACATCGATGCCGGCTAAATCAGCGACTTGGCTTGCGCCACGGAGACTGGCTGCGATGTGCTTGGTTTTACCATTACTTACGGCAGTTACCGTGCGTTGGCTCGCGAGCATGGCTTTTTCACCGACCATTTTACCGTCGCCCAATTTATTGTCGGACACATAGGCGTTTAAGCGGCCTAAAAAGACATTCACGTAAGCTGGTTTGGCGAATGCCGCTGCTAAGTGATTTTGCCGCGCGCTAAAACCTAAGGTGAAATTGACCGGAATGCCTTCGGCAGCTAATTGCCGTGTGGCAATTAATCCGGCGGGGGTTAGTGGTAATTTGACGATGAAGTTGGTTGGACAGATGGCATAATAGCGACGTGCGTAGTGGAGCGAACGCTCGGCATCGTTGGCTAAGTCAGTGTGTAATTCGACCGACACTTTGCCGCCAAACTTTTGCACCAAGCGTAGACCGTGATGAGCATTTAAAATAAATGCGATTTCAATGACTTTGGTTTGTTGGTCGAGATCTTTCAGTTCTTGCGATACTTTGGTAATCAGCGCGTCGTAAATACCTTTCTGCACTTCTTTATTCAGCAAGGTGTTGTTGGTCGTCAGCGCCGTGAATTCACTGCTGTAGAGCGGAGTTGCGGCGTCCAAATCGCCTGTATCCAACCACAGCTCACTGCCCACAGCTTTCAATGCTTTCCACAGTGGATTCGATGTCGTTGTCACCCGCCCTTGTTTCAAATCCACACCCGCTTTGGCCAAGGCGGCAATGCGTTCGGCGCGTTCGGGGGACAATAAAGCAGGGGCATTCGCCATGAGATTCTCCAAAATGGATTGGTTGAGTTAGATTGAGTGTTAGTTTACCTCACAATTATGTAACTGTCGTCAATGTCGTGCAAAGTGTTGGTGTGTATCGGGATACGCGGGTTATATCCGCGTATGCAGATGAATGAAAAACATGGATCAGCGTGTTATCGAGCAGCAATTCCAACGGGTGTCGGCGGATCTTCGGAATCATCCTCCACCGCAACGGGCACAATTTTGGCGCTGAGTAAAACGATTTGTAGGGGCTCAACGAGCGGTAATTGTTTTAACTTCGTAGATGGAGTTTGTGTGATTTGTTGTCCAAGTTGTCTGGCGAAATTGGCATTACCGCGATGCAATTCTAATGCTGAAGCAGAAACAATCATCATGAGTGTACGATCTTGAGGAATGGTGATCGGTTGTGCGAGTTCGGAGTGGCGTAGACCGACTTCCGGTTCTTCGATTGGGTATTGTAATGCGACGGGATTTTCAGCGCGAGAATTATTGTGGATACGAGGGTAAGAAAAGGAACTAACGACGAATGAGAGTGGCGTCACTTGTCTGTAATTGAACAAGGATAAGCGCACATCGCTTCCTGCGACATCGAAGCGACAGACAATTTTAAAACCACAGCTTAAAACGGCTATCGTGGGGTCTAATTTATTGTCGATGAAGCTATAGTCGCAAATATATGCTTGTTCCGTTCTCGATTCGATGGAAGCCAACTGATCAGGATTGGTTGATAACTTCGGTGAATATAAAGACTCGCAGTGTCCGTCCTCTAGCAGGGCGTTGATCTGAGATAAATGTTGAGATGTTAATATCGCTGAAGTCTCAAGGCGAGAGGGTAAGCCTTGTCGGTCCCACACGCTGGGATCACAAGTGATGACCTGCATAGAGATAGCAATTTGATGAGTCGGCTGTTCGTTGAGCGCTGAGTTATAGTCATTGCTGGTCATATCTGAAAAAAGATCGAACTTACCGTTATGAATAATGACAGGTCGTGATGCCGCAATTTCGTTCCGATTACTCGTCGAAGATTGCGGTGCTTGCGGTGCTTGCGGTGTTGGGCGGAAAGCCGTGATACTGGCAATAATTACAGCGGCTCCAACAACCGAACTAGCGAATGTCCAACTCGTTAATGGTCCCCACCAGGGCGTATTCGTGGCATTGGCAGCACCCGCTGCGCCCGCGATAAAGGCCTGCATCGAAGTCCCGCCTTGGGACCTCAGCGTCGAGCAAATCTTTTCAGCTAATTGCGGGCGGACGGCAAAAGAAGCACCAGGTAAAAACGGCACCAGGCAAGTGGCACCCAATAGCGAAAACCATCGCCGTTGTGATAAACGAGTACGAATTTTTGCGACCGTACGTAATGCGCGACTTTCGATGGTTTTTTGCGGTAGGGCTAAACGTTGAGCAATATGGCGGAACGTCAGATCTTCGGCAAATCGAAGCCATAAGATCAGACGGTCAGTTTCGGGAATTTTTTGCAGTTCGTTTTCAATGTGATCTTGCTGAACCTCGGATTCATCCGCTGTGGCAATGGTGGTGACCGCGACGACCGCGACGCTCGCACGGCGGTGGCGCTGCGTTATTTGGCGTTCACGACGTCGCTGTTCATGGCAACAATTTGCGACAATACCACTCAACCAAGCGCGAGCACTGGTGCCGGATTTAAATGCTGCGGCATGCTGAAAGGCCAAGAGAAAGGCTGACTGCGTCGCGTCTTCAGCATCGGCAGCGTTATCGCTCAAGCGCAGGGCTAAACGAAAACAGCGCTGGCTGTGTAAGTGGACAAAGCGCTCGAAAGCCAAGCCATCACCGGCAAGGTATTGAGCGATGAGCGAAGCCCCGTCCTGGTCGGTCGTTGTGCTGGTATCGATGAAAGCAGGAGACGAGCTTGGTACCATGGTAAAAGTCCTCACCACATAAATGCGGCCGAAGTGCGATTTCCTGCAAGTAGTTTGCGGGTCCGATAACCATGTTTGCCGTTTGTGGGTCAGCAACTCACAACTCGCCAGATTCGAGCGCCAGATTGGAGTGATAGAACACCTAGACCCACACTTCACCAACCCCACGATACCGCCATGACTAAAACGGTCCTCATCACTGGCGCGTCATCAGGCATTGGTGCCGCATTGGCATTGGCCTTATCATCGGATTGGCATGTGGTGTTGGTGGCTCGGCGAACGGATCGGCTGGTCGCTTTAGCGGCCCAGATAAATGCCGGCGGTAGACAGGCATCAATTATTACAGCCGACATAACGAAAACGGGAGCGCCGCTCCACATCGTGGATGAGGCTGTGCGTTTGACCGGACGTTTGGATGCGCTGGTTAATAATGCGGGCGTATTTAATGTCGCCCCCGTATCAGCCATTGATCAGGCACATGTGGTTGCGATTTGGTCGTTAAATGTCACGGCGCCAATATTATTAGCGAGTGCCGCGATTCCACATTTAGCCAAACACGGTGGCAGTATTATTAATATCAGCTCCGTGGCGGTGGAATCGACGTTTAGCGGTTGCGCGGTGTATACGGCGAGCAAAGCCGCGCTTGAAGCGTGGAGCCGTATCGCACGTGAAGAATTACGCGCACAACGGATTCGCGTCGGCGTGGTTGCGCCTGGGGCCACCGACACCGAAGTCTGGCCCGCTGGCCAAACGTTTGATCGTACACGGATGTCCCCAGCCGCGGACGTGGCTGCGGCGATTGTGGCAGTGCTCATGATGCCCGCTGGTTCGAGCATTGATCGCTTAGTGGTGGCTCCCGCTGGTGGCGCGTTGTAAAACGCAGTTTTTCCAGGTAAAATCGACCATAGGTAGCAGCCACCATGGCTATGTTGTATGCTATTGAAAGATTGACCGCCTAATCGTCCTTACTCAGTGCATAGTTCATTATGAGCGATTCCTTGACGCCAACCGATGCGCATCCGATCTCGTCTTCCGCCAGCGCTTTATTGCGCGTGCATTTGGTGCATTTGCTCACGCGACATCAAATGATGATTACCTCGTACGCGCGGGCCATTACGGGCGATTCGCTGTTGGCGGAAGATGTTTATCAAGAAGTCGCGGTCATTCTGGCTCAGGACCCTGATCGTATTCCATTGATACCAGAGGAAGCCGAGGTGTGGATACGATCGGTTACTCGGCGTAAAGCGTTAGAAGTAGGTCGCCAATCTCGGCGTACCCCACGTCTGAGCGATGAAATTTTGGAATTAGTTGGTGAGCATTTTGTGCCAGTTGCGCCAGATACGTTAGCGCCTCTGCGCGAAGCGATGACCAATTGCATGGGACGACTGCCAGCTGATCAGCGTTTAATCGTCGATGGACGTTACCGCGAAGATTTAACCTGTGAGGCAATCGCCGAACGTGTGGGCCGTAGCGTGCAGGGGGTCTACGCGGTGCTCAAACGCGCGCGATTATTACTACAAGAATGTATTGAGCGTCGCGTTAGCACAGTTGATGGACATGCGCTTGGTGGACATGCATTAGGTGGACATGCGCTTGGCGGACAAGGGGGTGGCAAATGAGTCACACCGCTGACGAACTGATCATTGGTTATTTAGCAGATGATTTAAACCAAGAACAAGTCACTCAATTAGAAAATATTTTACGTTATGATCCAAGTGCGCGTGATCGTTTCGCCGCCTTAAGCCGCGACGATGTCGTTTTGCGACAAGTCGTTGCCATGATGGCGAAATCGGTCACCGGCCGTCATGCGCGTCGGACGGCCAAATCATCAACACGATTACGTGCGGTGCACAAGAATAATAAACGCAACGGAATTCAATTTATTCCATTTGCCGCAGCAGCCATGGTAGCTGCGGTCATTGCGGTTTTTATTGGACTTATTTCAACCAAAGATGTGCCCGCGCCTAAGAAAATAGAGGTGGCTGTTACCCCAAAGCCAATACCACAAGTCGTAGCTAGGAGCCTGATGCAAGTCGTAACCGGCTCGGTGACGACAATTGACGGTAAGATTTTAGTTGGCGGTCAAATTCCTGCAGGGCGTACGTTGATTGCTGCCGATGGAGAAGCGACGCTACGCTGGTTGGTTGATGACAGTCAATTGATACTAACTCAAGGTAGTAAATTAAAAATTGAAACGGGTGATGATCCGTTGCGACTGATGGACGGCATGCTAACGGCGCATATTTCTCGGCAAAAAGACCGCCCATTCACTATGGTTGGCCCACACGCGACGACTTCAGTCATGGGGACGAAATTCGTGTTTACGGCAGCCGCGGATAAAACCTCGATTCAGGTCATTGAAGGCCGCGTTAGTTTTCATGCGGAGGTGTCTCATGCGATCACGGAATTAATTGCAGGAGAACAAGCTAGTGCAGATAATACTGGATTAAAGCGCATGCAAACGAGTGGTGTTCTATTTTTTGTGCCAGAGCGAGTCGACACGGCAAAGCCAATCG
>CANETI010000137.1 GCA_947440715.1 Planctomycetota bacterium
ATACCATTGAAGCGGAAGTGGAACTAACACCAACAGAACAACGCCCAGGGGTCTTTTTATATGGTGAGCGTGATCGCTGGGACGACTACAATTTAGGCTTAATTTTGCGTTTTTCTTGGGGCGGTGACGAATGAGCCGCCGCGTATTCCAGATAAGCGTTTTGTGCTTACTGATATTTTTCATGATGGGCTGTAACGATATTGCTCGATTCAATGGCAATAAGGCGACTTCAGATAATGAACTAGAATTTATTGTGCGCCGTCCGTTATCGAATTGGACTGAAACAAAGCGGCAGGCTGATTTAATAGACGCCGCAGAGGCGATTCGTAATCGTCTTGACCATCTTGGTTATGTTTGGGCAGAAGTAGAAGGTGAGCCACCGCTCGCCAATGAAGAGAGTGATCAATTACCAAGGTTTACCATTCGCGAAGGTCCCCGTGTTCGTATTGGATCGATGACTTTCGAGCGCGTCGGCAACGACTCCGCACTGTCCGATGCCGTATTAAGGTCGGTATGCCAATTTGGTACGTGGTATACCACCGCGAGTTTCAAAGAAGCCCCAGGACGCATCACGCGAGCATTACGCTTAAAGGGACATTTAACGGGGAAAGTATCTGCGGCGAAAGTCACGTGGAATGACGCCAAAGACAAATCAGATATTCATTTTATTATCACTCCAGGCCCCGTATTTATCGTTGGCAGTGAAAGCTTGCTATTTGAGGGAGATGAAAAAATACGTGCGGATTTAACTCAATTATTGGATAAAAAAGGCACCACCTGTCATCCCCGCCTAGCAGCTGAAACCGCCGCGCGCATACGCACGTATTTAGCAAATCGCGGATATTTGCAGGCGCAGGTGACAAGCGAGCAACGTATTTTGGGTGAGCCAACCAGTAATCAGACTAGCCTAGAAATTGTTTTAAACGTAACGAGTGGTCAGCAACACGTGGTCCGCGAGGTGGTTAAAGTTGGTGGAGGACGGACGAGTAATTCTTTTTTTAATCATCATTTACGTGACGTTGCCGTTGGCGAACCCTTGTCGCAAGAAAAACTCGATGGAGCGATGTCAGCGCTTACCCTCACCGGTTTGTACCGCCAAGTGAAATCAGAAACGAAACCGGCAGAGGCTAATGCGGAAAAAAAAGCCAATGAGCAAGTGGATACGGATGTAGTAGTAAATTTAAAAGAAAACTCTACACATCACGTCGATTTTTCCGTCGGCTATGGCAGTTATGAACAACTTCGTGGCGGTGTAGAATATGTCGATGAGCATCTCTTTGGTCGCGGCCTGCGTTTCAATACGGGTGTTCACGCCAGTATGAAGAGCTGGGAAACAGAAGCAGGATTATCGGATCCCTATTTATTAGGTCCCGGTCGACGCGTGGGCGTTGATGTGCTGCACAGCGAGCGTGAATTACCATCGTTTAATCGAGAAGAATCCAGTGCAACCTTCACCGTGAGTCAACGGATGCGTCCCATATTTGACCCTGCGGCCTATGAAGGTCGGGTGACGTATGAATATAAACGATCAGAAGATTATCGCGTTACCGCTCCCATTCCTGGAGAGGAAGAGCTGGGACAATATACCACAAGCACGGTTGGTTTAAATATGCGTCGTGATTCGCGAGAGCCCAAGTTAGTCGATCCGGAATCGGGAACCTACGCACAAGTGGGTATTAATATAAGTGCGAAACCACTTGGTGCAGATGTACAATTTGTTGAAGTTTATGGAAATTGGAGCGCCAACGTGAGTCCGATGCGTTGGTTAGTTGCCACCGTCAATGTTGGTGGACGCACGCGTAGACCGCTAGAAACCGAAAGTCTGCCAATTGGTGAACGTATTTTCTTAGGTGGCGAAGACACCGTGCGTTCCTTTACCAAAGATGATTTAGGCCCACGCGATGCGAATGGCGATCCACAAGGCGGTTTGACTAGTATGGTTAGTAATTTGGAACTGCGTTGGCGACCTTCATATGCCTATCCCAATATAGAAATTGCGACGTTTTATGATATCGGCATGGTTGATCCCAATCCGTGGTCTATGAGCGGTCCACCTGGACAAGCCCTCGGCGGCGGCTTGCGCTATCGCACGCCAGTTGGACCGATTCGGCTTGACGGTGCCTATAATCCCGGCGACCGCCTGGGAGCAAAACATCCATATGCGATCCATTTGGCAGTGGGATTCGCTTTCTAACGCTCCGCGGTTTCCTCGCGCATGATTTTTACGACCGAGGTCTTTTCACCGCAAAATAAGCGTCAGAATTAAATAAATGAAATAGCCTGAATGTGATCGGGTGCCTTCAGCAAGTCTTTCCACGCAATGCCATCCTTCGACGTGACAATGCGGCCTTTGTAGGCGACGCCGACAAAAATATTATTGCCGTAAGCGCAGGATACCGGGGCATTTTCGTTTGGTGCTCGTTTCCATTTTTGGCCGTCGTTTGAGGTATATGTCGCACCAAGGCCGACCGCGACGAATTCTTTGCCGGTGAAGACGACGGCGTGTAGATGTTCGCCTTCTTCCCCCATTTGTCGCTCACTCCATTTTAATCCATCGCTGCTCGACATGCGTAGACCATGCAAACCGACTCCGACGATGCGGCCATTGCCATAGGCTACGGCAATTAGCGTGTCGGCGGCGACTTGATTTTCAGCATCTTTCCACTCTCGACCGTTAACCGAGACAGATTTCAAACCAAAGTTTCCAATGCCAATCCATTTATCACCAATCCACAGTGCTTTATTGAGTGAACGTTTTTCTCGCTTAAAGCGTTCACCCCAGTCATTGCCATCAGCGGACAATAACATGGTGCCAGCGTCTTCGGCGTTGACTCCACCAGATAAAATGGCCAAAAACTGACCGCTGCCAAAGGCAACGTTACGTAACATATAAACATAGTCGCTTTTTTGTTTTTGTAGGATCCAGGTAGTTAAATCGGTACTGCGATAAAATACATTTTCACCAGTGCCATTTAATCCACCGACGACAACGCAACCGTTGCCCGCAGCAATACTGCCAAGCGTATATGGTTTATCGGCGATTTGCGCTTCGCTCCACTGAGTTCCATTTTTACTGGTCATCCGTAAGCCCATACGGCCGACCGCTAAAAAGCCGCCAAAGGTGGGTTTAATCGAAGATGAATCATCGGCCATGAATTAGGTCCTATGCAATTTGTTACAATTGTCCGAGTCGGCCAGAACTATTACCAAATGCCGCACGCGGATCACCCATGCGATTCAGCATTTCGACGTACAGGTTGGCTACCGGAGTATCTTGCGGAAAAGCGACATGACGCCCCGTGCGGATCGTGCCCTTGGCGCGGCCCGCTAATAAAATGGGATAATCTTTGGTGCCGTGTCCGCCGTTGGCCATATAACTGGTGTACATCACCATGCTGTTGTCGAGCAGGCTGCTGCCGACTTCATCAATGGCGCGCATTTTACTCAGCATCTTTTCAAATTGCACCGTGTACCATTCATGAATTTGGCGACAGGCTTCGCGCGACAGGGGATCGGCTTTGGTAATGGGATTGGCGTTGCCTTGGTGTTCCAAGGTGTGGTGATGCAATTCATTCGTCACCGTGACGACGCCATCCCATAATTCTCCATCGTCGCCAATGGCCATGGTCACGACGCGCGTGGTATCCGTTTGCATGGCGAGAATCGCGAGTGTGCTCATTAATTCGATATATTCAGCGCGTTGGTCTACGTCCGCATCGCGCCATTTTAATTTCCATTCTTTCGCGCCATCAATTGGCAATTTAATTTTAGAAGGTGTATTTCCGCGGTCATTGGCTTCGGCAATGGCGCGTTGGTCTAATTTAACTATGCGCGTTTCTAAGCTATGGACGGATTCGAGAAATTCACCGATGCGTTGCTGATCAGCCTTGCCGAGTTTCTTTTGTAGGGCTTTGGCGTCTTGTAAAACGAGATCAATGACCAATTGATCATCGGTGGCAGCGCCCTTTGCACTGTCGCTTTTCCCTGCAGGAGGACGTTGTGCCGTTGCGCGTTTACTGTCTTTCGACCAGCGTGGCACGGTTGGTGCGCGACCTTTGAATAAACGGTCAAATACCTGGCGCAAATCGCCTTCGTAGGGAACCGTAGAGCCGGCTTCGCTCCACGAATAAGTCTGCTCACCATTTGGCTGTCCTATTTCAAGTGACGGCAAAATGGTTTCACCAGCGACGGCTGCTGCTGCGACTTGATCGACAGAGACAGTCGACTTGGGAACTTTTCCTTCCCACAGGAATTCATTGGTGCCGGTTAAATGGAGCCCCGCACAATTGGTATGTGCATTGCCGCCGCCTTTTTGTTTACCGAGATGGCAAAGTCCGGAGAGCACTAATAAATCGGCTTTGTGTCGTTCCAGCGGACGTAAGATCGAGGGCAATTTATCTAAGGGACCTTCTTTAGTTGGTTTCCACGATTCAATGACGGTTCCGCCAGAAACGGTGACAATAAATTGTCGTAGCGGAGGCGCTTCAGCATCATGGTCGGGTTCAGCGGCAGCGAGTGGTAGCGATTCAAAGATCGGTAAAGCAAGCAGTGCGCCGGTGGCCAACAAAAAATGACGGCGGCGCATGGCGACGGATTTCGCTGATGGTTTCGCAACTGGTGGCGGTGGTGTGCTCATTATTATTTCCCAGGTGCGCGCATCAAAAATGGGGTGCTGGTCACAATCCCCATAATGAGCGAAGAGAAGCGGTGTCCATCGGCATCAAGACGTGCCAGAACATCTTGCACGACCACTTCATCTGCCGTGATCAAATCTCGCCCAGTGGCGTAGAGCAAAAATTGGCTGACCAACGTTCGCATAACTTGGCTGCGATTTTTCCATAAAATGGTACGCAAATCATTGGCTCCGGTCATTTTCTCGCCGGTGGGTAAGGTGCCGTTGGTGTCCAGGGGCCGCGCAGCGGTGGATTCGCGCCACGCACCAATGGCATCATAATTATCGAGAGAAAATCCAAGCGGATCCATTTTGCGATGACAGCTAGCGCAGGCGGCGTCCGTCACGTGTTTTTCTAATTGATCACGAAATGATTTTGCTGCAGTCCCAGGTGTAGTGTCTTCGCTAATGGGCTCGACATCAGCGGGCGGCGGTGGTGGCGGTGTTCCCAACAGCACTTCCAGCACCCATTTACCACGCAGTGTTGGACTGGTGCGATACGTGTGGCTGGTCATGGTTAGAACGCTTCCCATGCCTAAAACACCGCCGCGATTCATGCCAGTAGGTATCGCGACCTTGCGTAATTCAGCGCCCGTCACGCCAGCTATACCATAATGACTGGCTAATTCTTCGTTTACGTAGAGGTGATCGCTTTTTAAGAGATCCAGTAGCGAACCATTATTTTTTCGTAATTCATTGACGAAGGTGAGGGTTTCGTCATACATCGCTTTACGCAGCGTTTCGGTAAACGACGGAAAATTACTTTGCATTGGTCGGGCGCGGTCCAAATGGTCAATTTGCAACCACGTGGCAAAGAAACCCTCGCTTAGTGCGCGTGCTCGATCATCGGCCAAAAGGCGTACGACTTGGGCTTCTAAAATAGCGGGTTGCGTCAACGTGCCTTTGTCGGCGAGCATCGACAATTCGTCATCCGGCGTGGTCGACCACAATAAATAGGACAGCCGAGTAGCTAAATCGAATGAGCTAATCGGATAAGCCTCTTTGCTGCGTGCCCCGCCACGATCTTGTTCGATACGAAAAAGAAAATTTGGTGAAACCAAGACGGCGCACAAGGTCGTGCGTATGGAATCTTCAAAGGGACGAGATGCGGCCAACGTATCGAATAATTTATATAAGCGTGCGCTTTCTTCTGGCGCCACTGGACGACGATATGCCCGTCGTGCGAAACGGGTAATAATGGTGCGCGCGGCGGTTTTTTGTGTGGTCGCTGTTTTGCCTGGGTCGGCAATGACGACCATTTTCCAACCAGCTGAATCCGGTGTTAATGCAGTGAGTGCTTGTTTGGCTGCGGCATGGTATTTTTCAAATAATAAAGGCGGAATGTTGAGCGTGCCAGCATACGTATCGTAACCGCGTTCATTATCGCTGGGCAGACTCACTAATTCAGCCGCATCAATGGGAATGCCCAATAAATCACGGACGCTATTGCGATATTGTATGCGGGTTAACCGCCGAATCGGCATGATGCCGGGATCTTTGACTTTCACCGCATCGGCTAAGGCGTCTTTGATGGTCGCATTTAACCACTCACGCAGCATGGCACGGTCAGCATCAGTCAGTGAATTCTTAGACTCTTCTGGGGGCATTTCTTTGTTGGCTAATTGTTCATCTACTTTGCGCCAAGTCGGCAAATCACGCTTAACGGCGGCCTCATCGATAAATTCTTTCAAATCGACGCCAGCTTTAGTTTTTTTCTCTCCATGACAGTCAAAACAATAATTTTTGAGTAATGGTTGAATGGTCGATTTAAAATCGACGGCAACGGCGGCAGATCCTCTCCCCATCATCGGTAACATGCCGACTAAAAGGGTTATAATAAATAGCTGGCGTAAGAAGATCATCATGATGTAACGGTTGGTGTGAATACCTTATGACCGAATAGTCGAGCAACTATGGACAATGGTGGGTGAATCGTTTGAGCGATGTTGGGGTTCCAACGGACTCATTTGGCTCGGGATTTTAGTAGGTCATTCCGCTTATTTAGTGGTGAGTACAACAATCCCACGCCAAATGTACGGCTCATGTCCCATGGGCGGTATTGGGCAGGTGCCTTAGCTGGACTCGCGGGGAACTGGAACACGCTGCTCGCAGGAGTTCGCGTGGAGCAGTGGTCGTTATTCGTCGCCGCTTTCGTGCAGTCGGTCGCGCAAGCTGCACCGTACGTGGTGATCGGTTACGTCATCGCTGCGGTGGTTCGCGAATATGTCACCGTGGCGG
>CANETI010000138.1 GCA_947440715.1 Planctomycetota bacterium
AATGCCGGTCGAAGTGGGACGCCGACTGGTGAGCAAACTCGAACGCGAGGGATTGCACAATGGCGACTGGCAATGCGCGTTACTAAATAAAACACCACGTTTTGCTAAGCGATCAATATGTGGTGTATAGGCACTCGGATGACCGTGAAGACAACCGACCCAATCGTTTAAGTCATCAATGGCAATAAATAAAACATTTGGTCGCGTATCGGAATCGACAGCAGATAATGGTGAGATCACGTGGCTCGCGAACAGGAACCCACCAAGTAAAACCATCGATCTAAGACAGGCATCCGTTTTCATTTATTGAATCCTCGTTGATGACGATTTAGGTAACGGCGTGAATGGCAATGGTGGAGTTACCAACAGGCGAGATGAATATGTGCTAGAAAAAGCGTCGATCATGACACTTGGGACGGTTCAGTTGGCCCTGGTAATAGTACGGGCTAGGCACCAGCTAAGCGGAATAAGCGCCAAATACCCAACACGCATACGAACACGGCCACGGCACCAGCCAATATCCCGGCGATGCCAATAACCGCCCACAGCATCCAACCGCCAATCGTTGGCGCTAGCCAGACTAAAGGACTTGAACGACGCAAATGCCACGTGGGATAATCGCGCAACCAATTCGCGACCGGCATCATGAACCAACACACGACGGCAAAGGATATTCCCGCAACGATGACCGCTATGCCAGTCGTGCGCGATTCTTCACTGACGGTTTTGAAAGTGATATTTCCGACGCGCCATTGCCAATAGAGGTAGATGGAGCAGGCAATCGGCATGATATTAAACAGCATTAACATTTTTGCATGTTTGAGCACATGGAAACGTAAACGCGGCGGGGATTCCGTTGGGCCGGTGGTGCGCGTCGGTGCTACGGTACGCTTTTCCATGATCCTGATCATTTCGTGTTGGACGCCCGAAGGCAATCGTTGGTATGGGGGTTAGCAAACGCAGGGTGGAACACTTCCCAATTTACGTGTAAGCCCTATCTTACCCCGCCCGCAGTACTTGCGGCAAAGGAGCCAACGTTATGTCGATGACCCAAAAACCCGCATGGAAAGCACTTGCTCAGCACACGGGCGAAATCAAACGCACACATTTAAGTGAGTTAATGCTTGATGCAAAACGCTGTGCGTCGATGGTCGCGAGTCACGATGGAGTGGTGTTGGATTATAGTCGACAAATTGCGACTCCCAAAACCATCAAATTATTATTAGCCTTGGCCAAACAGGTGGGCTTACAAAATAGTTTAAAGGCCATGGCCGCGGCGAAGAAAATTAATACCACCGAAGACCGAGCGGTGCTCCATATCGCTCTGCGAGCAGATAAAAAACAGCGCATCATGTTGGATGGCGAGGACACCGTTGCGCAAGTGCATCAGGTGCTCAAGCAAATTAAAGCATTCAGCGAACGAATTCGTTCTGGTGCCTGGAAGGGCGCGACGGGCAAAAAATTAACCGATGTCGTAGCCATTGGTATTGGTGGTAGTTATTTAGGCCCAGAGTTTGTGTATGAAGCTTTGCGTACAGATCCTGCCGCGGCCAAAGCCGCCAAAGGTCGTCGCCTCCGTTTTCTTGCCAATGTTGATCCCATTGATGTCACGCGCGCTTTAGATGGATTGGATCCAGCCACGACGTTGGTGGTCGTTATTAGCAAAACGTTTACCACTGCTGAAACGACGTTAAATGCAAAGACCGTGCGCCAATGGTTGGTGAAAAAATTAGGTGCCGATGCAGTGGCAAAACACATGGTCGCCGTGAGTACGAATCTAAAAGATGTCGCGGCATTTGGTATTGATCTGAAAAACGTATTTGGTTTTTGGGATTGGGTCGGTGGTCGTTACAGCGTGTGCAGCGCCGTCGGCGTTGTGCCATTGGCGTTGCAGTACGGGTTTGAGCAGATTGAGCAATTTCTTGCCGGTGCGCGTAGCATGGATCAACATCTGCTGACTGCGCCGTTGGAGAAAAATCTGCCAGTGATCATGGGCTTACTCGGTGTATGGAATGCCACCTTCCAAGGTCATGCCACGCGTGCTTTGTTGCCGTATTGCCAAGCATTACTCAAATTAGCACCACATATTCAACAAGTAGACATGGAATCGAATGGCAAGCGCGTCAGTATTGACGGTAAAGTTCTGCCATATGAAACAGGTGAAATTAATTTCGGCGAACCCGGCACGAATGGTCAGCATTCTTTTTATCAGTTAGTGCACCAAGGTCGCGTGGTTCCGTCTGATTTCATCGGCTTTAAATACAGTCAGCAAGCTCAGTCACTCAAGGGTGAGCCGGTCAGTAATCACGATGAATTAATGGCGAATTTCTTCGCCCAGCCAGACGCGCTCGCATTTGGAAAAACCGAAGAACAATGTCGCGCCGAAGGCATCGCCGAAAAATTAATCCCGCACAAAGTATTCGCTGGCAATCGTCCATCGAATGTTTTATTGCTCGAAACGTTAAATGCCTACAGTACCGGCCAATTATTGGCGCTTTATGAACATCGCACGATTGTGCAGGGCTTCATCTGGGGCATCAATAGTTTCGATCAATGGGGTGTGGAATTGGGCAAGGTGTTGGCCAAGCAAGTGCGCACGCAGTTGTCTGCTAGCCGAACGAAAAAGGCGAAAGTGGCCGGATTTAATCCAGCGACCACGGCGATGTTGAAGCGCTATTTAGCGTAAAATTTACGAATTATCGCGCTGCCTAAGGTATTTACGGGCAGCGCGATGATTATGCGCGTACGTCTAACGCTTTGCGTACCGTTCTCATTAATTCATCTAGCGTGTAGGGCTTAGCCAGAAATCCATCATGATTAAAGTCGCGACTGGTGGCAAAGGCATTTGCGACATAACCGGAAGTGATGACGACTTTAAGTGTCGGGCGATTTGCCCGCAGTCGCACGGCAATACTTTCACCACTTAATCCAGGTAAGACTAAATCGGTTAGTAATAAATCGATGGGTACGGGATGTTCTTGCGCTAAACGAACGGCTTCATTGCCGTCGGTTGCAACCAAAACGTGATAACCTTTATTACGTAGGGCATCACGAGTTAGTTCAAGCACGGTGGCGTTATCTTCAACCAATAAAATGGTTTCGCTGCCACCGAGCGAGGCGATGCGCAGGGGGGTAGGAGCTTTATGAGCGTCAGTGATGACCTTTGGTAAATAAATGGTGAGAGTCGACCCGCCGCCTGGTTGTGATTTAACGCCAATAAAACCATGCATCGAACGAACGGCACCATAGGCACTTGAGAGTCCCAGGCCGGTGCCTTGGATGACGTCTTTGGAGGTGAAAAATGGCTCAAATAGCCGCTCCATGGTTGCAACATCCATGCCCACACCGGAGTCGCGAATAGAGATGGCGATGTAGATTCCCGGCAAAACATCATAGCGAAGTGCCATCGCCGACTCGACGTTTTCTTCACGGCTTAGCATGGTGAGTTGGCCACCGTTGGGCATCGCATCGCGCGCATGGATGGCTAAATTCATCATGGCTAATTCGAGTTGACCAGGATCGCCCAGCGCCTGTCCAATATGTGCAACGAGGTCTGTCTGGACGTTAATATTTTCGGGAATAAGTCGATCAATTAGCATGCGTAAACGTTCGATGATGCGATTGGGATTGAGCGCGACAGCAGTAATGGGTTGTTGGCTGCTAAAGGCGAGTAAATGCCGAGTGGTTTCTGCCGCACGATCTGCGGCGCGAATAATGGTGTCAGCATGCGTGCGCAGGGGGTGGCCGATGGGCAGTCCGCGTTGTAGTAAACTAGAATGGCCAGTTATTGCGGTTAATAAATTATTGAAGTCATGTGCGATACCGCCGGCCAGGCGGCCCATCGCTTCCATTTTACCCGATTGCAATAACTGCATCGCACTTGCGCGACGCTCGCTCAGCATGTGCGATTTCTGGAGGGCGAGATGGATAAGATTGGCAATAGAAGCGATAAATTCACGTTCATCCGCGACCCATGTGCGACGTCTGGTCATTTGATGGCATCCCAACACCATAAAGCCATCCGTGCGAAACGAAAACGGCAGCCATAACAAACTGGTGATCGCTAAGCGGTCATGGAGAAGTGCAGCAGAGCCCTCACTGGATAAGCGTGGATTGATCTGATCGGCGTGGCTTTCCAGTGGCGTGCGCATTTCCCAGGCATGGCGAAAACTTTCGCTAAATTGATTTATATCATAGAGGTCATGGCTGCCGTTATTAATGACTGGTGAGCTGACCCAATCACTAATAACCTTGGCTTTCCGTTCATTTAGTCGCACGTCCATAATGACGATGCCATCAATGCCTAAAGTTCGCCCCATGATATCCAATAAAGGAGCCAATAGCTGCTCGTTTTCATCCATACCGATAATCGTTTGGGACATGCGATTGAGAGCGCCAGCAAAGTGGAGTTGGCGATGTAAATGATCTCGGTGATTGGCTAATTCTTCTTCGGTGCGAATAATATCAGTAATGTCAGTACAACTACCGATGAATCCGGCAAATTCCCCATCGTGATGCGCTAACGGCTGGCAACGTTCTTGTAGCCAACGGTATTCTCCATCGGCTCGTCGCATGCGAAATTTATGTAAATATTCGCGTTTATTTCGACGCTCTTCTGTAACGTTGGTTATCACACGGGTGTAGTCATCTGGGTGAATGCGTGTCTGCCAATTATTTGCGAGCGCTGCCTCCATGTTTTGGCCAACGAATTCAAGCCACCGTTTATTGAACCATTGTGGATGTCCATTCGTGTCGCAAGTCCACATTAACACTGGCGCATGTTCGGCTGATCGGGGCAGGGTTTCTTCGCGCTCTTTAGCTTGTAAGGCACGATGCCGGCCAGATGCCGTCGACGGGCCTAAATCTTGGTGTACGACAACGGCACCATAGCCTGCTAATCTATTCATGATGACTTGATGTGGGCGATCCTCATGATTCTGCCGAACACTATAGGTGCGAATATAATGGTTGAGTTTACCGTCTAGGACACTGCGCAAGGCGAGCGTTAATGCTTCGTGCATGTCTGGATGTGGTCCAGCTGCTTGTTCACAGATTTGCAGATACGGAACATCGATACAATTACCGGAATCCCAATCCCCAGCTTCGGTCATCGCTTGGCGCCAAGCGTTGTTGACACTCATGATGACGCCCTGGTGATCAATGACAGCAACAGGCATCGGTAGCACTTGTAATGCGCTATGGGATAAGCTCGGTTGGTCGATCGGGGGCGGCATCATATTCCTGAGGTAAGAGAATGACGAAGAAAGAAAACTCTGGTGTCGATAGCGAGGTAACTTTGCAGGTTCGAAGTAATCAAATGCAGCTAGATGCAACAGTAATGGGCTCGAACTGGCCAGTATACCGCAGAAAAGCCACCCATGAAAAAAGGAAAGAATGAAAATGAACTGTTTGTTCCGCTGGACAAGCAACGATTGCCTAGTCGGTATGCAAGGCGTGACTCAATGCGTAGAAGTGGCATGGGTTCATTTGGTGACGTACGTTGACCTTGTTTAGATTCAGGTGAATTAGGCTGTCACAGTGTTCAAGAACCGCGTGCCATCTAACGTCAAATGAATCAATAGCATGCAACAAACGAGGGGTGTAGCCTAGGGATTCGTTGTCGGTGGACGAGTTTGAGGGGTCCGCTAGCGTGCGAATCTCGAATTAAAGGAAGACTTATGCTCGCAGCTTACCGTGCCCACGTTGATGAACGCGCCAAATTAGGCATCCCGCCATTGCCGCTCACTTCAGAGCAAACGGCTTCCGTTTGTAGTTTGTTAGAAAAACCACCCGCCGGTGAAGCCGCGTTTCTTAAACATTTAATTACGGACCGCGTGACACCTGGAGTCGATCCATCCTCAAAAGTAAAAGCCGACTGGTTGGGTAAAATTGCGCATGGTGATGTGACGAGTCCTATTATTGATCGTGCAGAAGCGATTCGTTTACTTGGTACGATGTTAGGCGGATATAATATTCCGTATCTAACGCGTGCCTTAGAAGGTCCCCAAGCGGCACAGGCGGCCGAGGCATTAAAAGGCACCATTTTAATTTTTGATCATTTTAGCGTCGTTGCAAAATTAGCGGAAGGCGGCAACGCCCACGCAAAAAATGTGATCCTCAGTTGGGCCGAAGGCGATTGGTTTACGCGCCGCAAAGCCTTGGCTCAGTCAATTACGGGTAGAGTCATAAAGGTGTCCGGTGAAACGAACACCGACGATTTAAGTCCGGCGCAACAGGCATCCAGTCGTCCCGATATTCCATTGCATGCACTGGCCATGTACGAAGTGCGCGATCAGCAACAAAAAGAAACCGGAAAATTTGTAGATCGTGCGCGCGCGTTATCTGATAAGGGCCGCGTTATTATTGTTGGTGATGTTTACGGCACCGGATCAAGTCGAAAGAGCGCCACTAATTCTGTGATGTGGGCTACGGGTGATGATATCCCATTTGTGCCGAATAAACGGAGTAGTGCCGTTGTGCTTGGTAGTATTATTGCGCCAATTTTCTTAGATACCTTCCGTGATGCTGGTGGTTTGCCAGTGATTGTCGATATATCGAAAGTTGAAACTGGTGATGAAATAGAAATTCGTCCCTTCGACGGTAAGTTACTGAAAAATGGTCAAGTACTGTCGACATTTACCTTAAAATCACCCACCGTACCGGATGAATTTCGTGCTGGTGGCCGTACCAACTTAATTATTGGTCGTGCGCTGACGGCAAAGGCTCGTGCTTACTCAAAATTAGCTGAGTCAACGTTGTTTGTAAAACCGCTGCCGGAATCAGATAGTGGCAAAGGATTTACCTTGGCGCAAAAAATGGTCGGTCGTGCTTGTGGCGTGCGTGGGATACGTGCTGGCGCCAGTTGTGAACCACAAATGGCGACCGTTGGCTCACAAGACACCACT
>CANETI010000139.1 GCA_947440715.1 Planctomycetota bacterium
ACGGAACATGTCGCAGCGACCATGGCGGCCATTAAAGCGGGTAAGCATGTGTTGTGCGAAAAACCAATGGGCGTAACGGCGGCGGAATGTCGACGCATGGTGGCTACGGCGGAAAAAGCCGGCGTAGTTTTGTTAGAAGCATTTATGTATCGAGTACATCCACAGACGCAGAAATTAATGGAATTGGTACAGAGCGGAATCATTGGCGACGTGCGCTGTATTCGAACCGCGTTTACGTTTGATTTGTCGGTGCTGCCGATCACTGGCCATAATGCACGCGAAGATATCGCCCTTCGCGGTGGATCGCTGTATGATGTCGGCGGTTATTGTGTTAATGCGAGTCGCATGATTGCCGGTGCGGAACCCAATGCCATTCATGGGGTGTGGAATATTGATAAACGAACGGGAGTTGATCGCGCGTGTGCTGCGGTTTTGGGTTTCCCCAATGGCGTAGTAGCGCATTTTGATATTGGTTTTCACAGTGTGCCGACGAATTTTATTGAAGTGATTGGCGCGACGGGACGAATCCATGTTGCTAGCCCGTGGTGGCCCGACCGTAAACGTGCGGTCATTACGGTTGAAAAAACCGGCAAAAAGATCAAAGAAGTGGTGGTTAAAAATGGCGGCTGGATTTTCACCATTGAAGCCGATCACATGGCCGAGGTTATTCGCGGCGTCGTTAAACCACTCATTCCTGCGAGTAATGCAATCGGAACAGCTACGGTGTTAGATACCTTATGGCGTCGCATGCACACAGCTCAATAACTCAAAGGAAATCTTATGCGTCAACTCATCGTGGTGATGTTATGTCTGATAACGGTATCAGGATTACTGGCGGTCGATGATCCGACTCGTTTGGTGTTAAATGATGTGCCGCGTGATTCGAAGGCGATTCCAGGATTTGTTACCTTTGTTTCGGAAACGACGGTGTGGGAAGTTGAGGCGACGCGTGTGATTTCCGCTCATCGCACCAGCACCCAACCTGACGTCACCATTTTGGTCATTGATGTGCCATTATCGTCTGGGCAGACCCATACGCAGGTGGTCGTGTCTGAAAAACTAATGAAGTACGCGGATGTTTTGCGCTTTATTCAAGGACTTCGTTTCAAACCAAAACAATAAAAGACGGCCGAGCTTATGAAGCCCGACCGTCTTTTAGCTTATCCCGCTCTGCTTACTTAGCGGATCAAGGTTGCTAATTCTTGCAGAATTGAGTCAGTGGTTTGAATCACACGAGCGTTGACTTGGAAGCCACGTTGCGCGGTGATCATGCGGGTAAATTCACTCGCGATATCGACGTTACTACCTTCGAGCACGCCAGCAGCCAAAACACCCGAACCGGCGGTGCCTGGTTCGCGAATAATTGGATCACCAGAGTTGGTCGATATTTTCCATAAATTTCCACCCGCGTTATTTAAACCACCTGGGTTAGAGAACACCGCGATTTGCAATTGATAGAGCGGTAAACTCTTACCATTGGAATATAATCCGACAATATTGCCGTTGGGTTCGACGGATAAGGTTTGCAGTTCACCGTTGGCATTACCATCTTGAAAGATGGCCGCACCGGTTGACGCCGTACCGAAGCCAGTCAGACCGGTGGTCGAGTTCGCCTGACCAAAATCCATATTTAAATCCGCGGTCCCGGTGGTGGCCCAATTGATTTGAATGGAATTGTCGATGGTATTTCCGACATAAATATTACTGTCGGCTAATGACGTTCCATTCATGGTCGTGCCCAAATTGGCCGTCCCCAGAAAACGACCTTGTTGGTCGAATTGAATACCAGTGACCACGTCGTCCGTTAAAGTGCCGCTTTCTGGACGAACATTTACCAACATGTCCCAGCCATTATAACGATCGACACTGTTACCATTGACGATCGAACGTGTACCCGTGCGTAAAAAACGTGTTTCCAAAATATGCGAGCCACCATTTTCGTCATACACTTGAACCGAGCTGGCAACAAAGTCATCGGCGAAACGCATTTTATACCAATTCATCGTGGCATTGGTGTTCTTTTCATATTGCCAGGCATTCACATCAACCGCGCTGCCTTCTTGGAACATATCGGGTACGCCATCGGCATCTAAATCCGCAGTCAAATTACTGGAATTGGAATCATTTACTACATCGGTGCTCCAGGTGATAGGAGTGAGCGCCGGAATGACTTTGTTACCAGAAAACTCATAGGAGACAACATCGCCAGATTTGACGTGTGGAAAACTGGACAGGGAAAAAGCGGTCGAGGCGAGGAGGGTTCCCGTTGGTACTATACTGCCAACTTCGCGACCATTGACTTTAATGGAAATTTTAAGTGATCCATTTACGCCACCGTAAGCCCCAGCTGGAACGGTAAATGTGGGTTGTAATAATCCCGCTTCGGCTGATAAAATAGTACGACTGGCTGCGGTTCGCGCGACGCCGGCACCAGAATAGCTTGTTCCGATCGCATCGGTTAATCCGTGTCCTGCGGTAGATATTTCGATGGGATTGAGGGCCCCCAGATTTGGGCCGACATAGCTATAGGTAACGACATCACCTGTGGTGACATTCGGAAATGAGCCAAGTTGGAAATCAGGCGGTAAGACAGAATAGTCACCAGCTGGGATCGTAATGGTTCCGGATGCAACACCATTGATGCTGACACTAATTTGTGCTACCGCAGCAGTGACGACAGCGGGCATGGTAAAGGTGGGATCTAATGCGCCTGCTTGTGGCGCGGTAATGGTCACTGGACCAAAGGATGGACTGACGACGGAGGTATCGATACCAGTGCCAGGAGCGGGGCTTAAAAGAGGAATTGGCGTGAGGGAAGCGCCAAAAACATTGGTGCCATTAATGGGGTTCCGCTCTCCAATAAACATGGAAAAACCAGATCCCTGTCCAACACCTTCCGCGGATAGCAATCCATTACTCATGCGAACGAGTCCAAAACTATTATTACCTTGGCTCAGGATGCCGTTAACACCATTTATCAAATCGCTGACGTTGGCGGTCCAAGGATTAATAGAAAATTCACCGGCATAAGCTTCGCCATTTGGTTTGGTGCCAAAGACATAAATGGTTCGATCTGGATTTAAAGGAGGTGTGAGCGGAGCTAATCCGGTAGACGTATTAAATGTGGTCAGTGTGCTGAGCACCGTAGTTTCGGTGGCAAGGGCCGACGTTCCACTCGCCCCAGTTTCGTATAGTGGAAATGCAGACGTAAGACTTTGCCCCTGTAAAGAGCCTGCTTTTGAACTAAGATTTCCTTGGAACGTAACTTCTTGCGTTGCGGCGGCATCCATGGCTCGATTATCCGTCAAATCGACGGCGATCAGATTGCCTAAGGTTACGCCATTGACGTCGGTTTGTTTGCCGACGACTTTTAAGCCAGAGCCGAGATCCACGAGATTATCTTGACTGTCTAATCCAAAATTACCGACGCGAGTGAAAAATTGATCGGTCAGATTACCGGAATCGTCAACTTTCCCGACTTCGAAAAAACCATTGCCTTGAATGGCTAAATCGAATGTGCGACCAGTCGCTTGCAGCGCACCTTGGCGCATGTCGACATTGATCGAGGACGTTTGTACACCTAAACCAATTTGCGTTGGATTACGACCACCGACGCTGCCACTTGGCGCAGATCCAGAGAACATCGATTGGTTGAGTGAGTTTGAGAAGCTAACCGCGCTCCCCTTAAACCCGGTGGTGGAAATGTTTGCCAAGTTATTGGCAACCGTGTCGAGGATCAGCTGGTGGTTGACCATGCCGGAGACGCCGGCGGATAGGGATCGTTGCATGGTAAGATCTCGTGGGGATGAGTGGTTACTACGGGTGGATATACGCTATTGGCGTGCCAATAAATTATGCGAAAGCATTGATACTGGTTGAGCCGATTTGGCCGCCCAGTACCTGAATTCGTGGGCTCAGCGGAGCATCAGGGCGCTTCGTATCGAGGGAAAAACGTTCGCCGTCATTGGTTGGACGGCGATTTCCATCATTAGCTTGTCCTGGATATTGTTGTTGCTGACCGTCGGAAAACGAGCGTTGGAATTGCGCTTGGTCGCTCAGGGTAATTTCCCGGATCGGCGTGTCGCTGGAGCGTAATTCTGCGCGCATGCCTGGCAAAAATCGTTCTAACGCAACGCGTACACTTTCGTCTTCGGCCTGTAAGCGTGCACTGAGCACGCCGTTTCGTTCGATGACTTCAATGCGCACGGTGCCCAATTCGGGTGGCGTCATGCGCAGCACCATCATCCGTTCACCGGTTGGCAAATGTTGCACGAGTGCGCGTTGAACTTGGTGCGTAACGGCTTTTTCCATGGCATTGCCGTTTTGTGCCAACAAGGGTTGGGCGTTAACGGCTTCGGAATTTATTTTAGTCGGCGCTAGCGTTGTTGGTTGCGCGGTGGAAAGGACAGGCACTTCTGTAACGGTACGTTGCTGTGTGGCAGTGACTTCAATTTTATTATCGGGGACGCTTTTTGCATCAGATTTTGCATCAGATCCCGCTAATGATTTTGCTATAGCATGAAAATCAGTTGGCTGAGTCGCCGGTGTTGCTTGTGATACAATGGAAGTTGGGAGCGGAATTGGTGCTGTTTGATCTTCTTGATTAATTAATTTATTGAACGTTTGTTTAAATAAGTCTTTATCGTCGACGTGGCGATTCTCTTGAATCGGCGGCAATGCGGCGGTGGTATCGACTTCGGTTGTGGTTGTGTTAGACGCAGTTGGTAAAATGGTGGTTTCGACCGCTGATTTCGTTAGCGGTTTCGCTTGTGGTGTGATGGAAGCGGTGACGGCAGCAATGATTGGTGCGAGGTGTATTGCGGGATTGCTGGTGACATTTGCTGCGCTGGTATTGACTTGTTCGGATGCAGTTGCGTCTACGGATGCGAACGTCGGCGCGATAGCCGTTGGTAGATCTGTTTTGAAAGGAATGGCGTTTAGATCTTCCAATGACGGTCCGTTATTACCGGTGATCGGGGCCGTGGCTAACGGTAGCGTGAGGTCTAAGTCGGATAAGAGCGGGAGCTTCGTATCGTCCGACAATAAAGGCATTTTATTATTGGGCTCAGCGATGAGGTGTTGTAATAATGGAACAATCGTTGTTGGATCACTAAATAATTCAGTCGCTATTTCTTCTGGTAATGGTGTGTCGGGAAGAATAAGCGAGTTGGATGCGAGAGCATATTCTCCGGTGACATTGGCGCTATCGGTGAGAGCTTGATCGTCGGATGGCTTCGCTGTTTCTGGCGAATTAGAAATCGACTTATCTGGCGTACTAGATTGGTCTTGTTCAGGTTCTGATTTTGCCGCCTGCGTAACTCGACTAGCGTGATCTGCTTTCGTCGATTTATCCAAGGTCGTCGCAAAAGAGGGCTCTTCGCGCCGCGATGGTTGTCGGTTAACCGGTTCGTTGGATATCTTTGGCGTAACTGGGGCAGCTATCGGTAATTCGGTCTGTGGCTGGGTGCGCATGCCAATCCTCCGACTGGCTGAACGCACATAGCTTGCCAAATTAGGAGAAGGCCTGGGCGCGATTAATCTGCGTCGGCTGCGTCGCCTAAATTTTTCTGAGTTTGCATACTGACCGATTGTGCTTGTTTCAGGCGGGGATCATCGCTGGGCAACAGTAGTAATTGCACGCTTTCGCGCGTTCCCATGCGTACGGTGCACGGGCCAGTGCCGAGATCGATATTTATCGGATCACGCATTGGTTCACCATTACAAAAGGACCCATTGGTCGATAAATCTTGTACATTCGCGGTATTATTGGTGATATTTAAGCGGATGTGGCGACGGCTGACCGTATTAAAATCATGATCAGCGTCGCGCTGAGAAGGGGGGGTCTTGAGGTAGGTGGCAGTGCGTCGCAGACTGATGTCGCATGAACGACTGCGACCGATCACGATGTCCTTGCCCTTGTCGAGCAAGTAGCATTCCCCGTCGACCATACCAGCCGTGCCAAGTAAAACAGGAATCATATCTACCATGCCGTCTCCGACGCCGCTCAGGATCCCATACCACTACGGGGTCTTTACCCTATGACTAGCCCCAATTCAATAACAGCGTTGCAAGTGAATTATGGCGATACCCTGCATACGACGTTATCAACGGTCAGGAGTTCCGCATGTTAGCCCTTTTACGAGCCATTATTGACCATGGTGGCGTTACCGTGTTCGTTATCGCTTTTATCTCCTTAGGGTCCATGACGGTGGTCATTGAGCGCTGCTGGCGGCTGTTACCGCTGCGTAAACAGTTCCAGCAAGCGCAACAACAATGCCAGGAAGTGCTATTGCGAGCCGGTATACAAGCCGCCTTACAATCGTTACCGGATAGCGATGCCATGAACCGGGTTTTGAAAAGTGGATTGGCCATGCATGCCCGCGGCACTGATACCATGCGTGCCGCCGCAATGAGCGCTGCCCAACGTGAAGTTCACGGAATTGAACGCGGTCTGAGTTTAATTCAAATAGCGGCGCAAATCGCGCCGTGGCTGGGTTTGTTGGGCACGGTCGTTGGATTAATGGATGTCTTTGCCAGTGTTGGCGATCAAGCAAACGTGACCCATGCGGTGGCGGCGTCGGGTATTTATCAGGCATTAGCGTGTACGGTAGCCGGTCTCGCGGTAGCGATTGGCGCTTACGTGGCTTATCAAATATTATCTGGAATATCATCGCGACTCATTGATGAATTAGAGCAAGCGGCGACGGATTTGCCGATGTACGCTGCTGGTGCGAAAGTTTAAACATGGTTTTGCGCCGACGTCATCGTACTTCGCGTACGGCCTTAGATTTTACCGCCTTGGTCGACATTGCCTTGGTCTTGGTGGTTTATTTTGTGTTGGCCAGTCAAGCCGCACAAAGTCGTGATTTACCCGTGTCCTTGCCGCAAGCCGGTACGGG
>CANETI010000140.1 GCA_947440715.1 Planctomycetota bacterium
CGTCCGCAGGCTTAGTTTTATGTTTATACGCAGCTCCCATGAATCCGCGGAATAAGGGGTGCGGTTGTACTGGGCTGGATTTGAATTCTGGATGCGCCTGAGTGGCGACGAAGAAGGGGTGATTTTTTAATTCGATAATTTCGACTAAGGATGATTCCGGCAAGTTTGGATCAGGAATATAAAGTCCGGTAAACTGTAACCCGGCAGCTTCGAATTGGGCGCGGTATTCATTATTAAACTCATAACGATGACGGTGACGTTCTTGGACTACGTCAGCACCACCGTAAAGCTTAGTCGTGCGACTACTCTTTTTAACCAGGGTGCAGGCATAGTTACCGAGACGCATAGTGCCGCCTAAATTGCCAGCGGCGACGACGTCTTTTTGTGATTCCATGACGACAATAATGGGATGAGTAGTTTTCTCATTCATTTCGGTCGAGGTCGCATCGGCATGACCTAAAACATTACGCGCAAATTCAATGCAGGCGGCTTGCATGCCTAAGCATAAGCCAAGGTAAGGGATGTTATTTTCGCGGGCAAAGCGAATTGCGCGTAATTTACCTTCAAATCCACGTTTGCCAAAACCGCCCGGAACTAAAATACCATCAATGCCTTTGAAGCGATCTTGCCAGTTTTCATCTTTTTCAAGTTGCTCTGACTCAATGCGAATAATGTTGGCTTTCAGTAAATGACTATAGGCAGCGTGGTCGACGGATTCCGTGACGGATTTATACGCATCTTGATGGTCGATGTATTTACCGACCATGGCGATGGTGACAGTGTCTTTTGGTTTCTTGATGTGATTGACCATCAAGTCCCAAGCCTTCATGTCACATTCTTTAATGGGTAGCCCGAGTCGGCGACACAGTAATTCGTTTATGTTTTGCTTGAGTAAGACTTGTGGCACTTCGTAAATGGTGTGCGGTACGTCCGGCAGATCGATCACTTTGTCTTGATCGACATTACAGAAAAGAGCGAGCTTTTCTTTGACGCTCTTGGCCAATGATTTTTCACCACGGCACACAAGGAAATCCGGTATAATACCAATTTCACGAAGTTTTTGCACGCTGTGTTGCGCTGGTTTGGTTTTAATTTCGCCGGCGGCTTTGATGAAGGGGATATAAACCAAATGAATGAAGGCGGTGTAGTCACGGCCAACTTCATGGCGCATTTGACGCACTGCTTCCATGAACGGTAATCCTTCAATATCACCAACGGTGCCACCAACTTCGCTAATGACGACATCAACGTCAGGGCCACCTAAACCGAAAATACGGGATTTAATTTCATCGGTTACGTGGGGCACGACTTGCACGGTACCACCGTTGTATTTTCCTGCGCGTTCTTTCTGAATAACGGTTTGATAAATTTTGCCGCTGGTGACGGTCGAATGCCGTGAACAGGGAACGCCTAAAAAGCGTTCGTAGTGACCTAAATCCAAATCGGTTTCTGCGCCATCGTCAGTGACATATACTTCACCGTGCTGGAATGGATTCATGGTGCCTGGATCAACGTTTAAATACGGGTCTAATTTTTGAATACGAACACGGTAACCCATGTTAATAAGCAATCGTCCGATGGATGCAGCGGCGATGCCTTTGCCGAGTGAACTGACGACACCACCGGTGACGAATATGTGGCGTGTTGGACCATCGCGTTTGATAGGAGTAGGCATAGTGAGCTTTCAGCAGCGAGGGGCAGGAAAAATGGGATGCGCAGTGCGTGGTGCAACATGCGTGGTAACCAATCGACCAAATGGCAGCATAGCAATATTGAGCACGGACATCATGGCGTTGTCACTTTATTGACGCCGTTAGTGCCAGTTTTTAATCGCGCTAAAAATGCGTCGTAATCGGCGCGAACATCAATTCCTGGCTGTGCATGTGAGACTTCGGCGCAGGCAATTCCAATACCCGCATCAAGGGCGCGCAACTGTTCTAGTTTTTCTAATTGTTCGAGTCCGCTGGGCGGCAATGCGGCATAATTTAATAGTACTTCACGACGGTAGGCATAAATACCGAGGTGGCGATGACAGGTGGTTGTCGGACGTGCGTGATCACGATCATAGACCACCGGACAGCGACTAAACCATAGGGCGCGTTCGTTATGACCTAAAATCACTTTGACATTATTGGGATTATTTTGTTCGGCAGTGGTTCCAGGAACGCATAGCGTGGACATCCCTGCCCATGGATGGCGCTCTAATAAAGCGACAACTAAACGAATATGCGCGGGATCCATTTCTGGTTCATCGCCTTGGACATTCACAATAATATTCGCAGCCAAACCGACAGCAATTTCGGCAATGCGATCAGTGCCAGATTGATGATCAATGCGCGTCATGACGGCGCTGACACCGGTGGTGCGGGCAGCGGTTATTAACGCAGCATCATCCGCACACACCGTGACCGCCTGCGCGCCAAAGGCCAACGCAGCACGCTCACAGGCATATGCAATCACGGGTCGACCACTTTCCGACAAGAGAAGTTTCTCTGGTAGGCGAGTGGAGGCACGTCGAGCAGGAATCAGGATGGCGGTCCCAGAGCGCACAAGTTGCTCCAAGGCAGGACACCCTAGGCCAGCACACAGGCAGTCAATGCTTGGCTGTCATATCAACGAATAGGCGGTATTTTCAGCACTTTGCGCACAAGATTGCGATTAGAGTTGGAGTCAGGCCCGGTGCAGATGGGATCATGTTTGCCCATCGCGCCGACGACTCTGGTTGTTAGCGTCCCGCCATGCACACGCTCCGACTCTTCGCATTGCTGTTTATTCTATGCCCCACGAGCATTTTGACGGCAGTCGAAGCGGCTCCGCCACTTGGTGAACCGGGTGGCACGTTGGTGGTTAATTTATCCGGAAGTTTACCTCTACGACCAGGCGGTGGCTTTTTGTTCGGCGATAGCGGCATGAGTCTGTTTGATGCGACCGTGTTATTAAAGCGGGCGATCACCCAGGCCGAAAAACGCATTATTTTAGATTGTTCATTAGAATTTGCGCCTGGCCTTGCGGCAGCGGAAGAACTTGCCGCCGTATTACGATCCCGTTCGACGGATAAGCGGGTGGTATGTTTGATTGATAATGCGAGCGATGCGGTATTGGCCATCGCTGCAGCCTGTGATGAAGTAGTGATGGTCGAAGCGGGCATGCTCAACGTCGATGGGTTAAGTCTATCGAGTGATTATTACGCCGACGCACTTAATCGTTTTGGTATTAAATTCCATGCGGTAACCAGTGGCGCGGCGAAAACGGCACCTGAGCCTTTTACCAAAAGTCGTCCAAGCGCCGCCGCAATTGCGGAACATCAACGCCTGATTTCAGCGCTCGATCAAGCGACATTAGCTTTAGCGGTTCGTCCGAATGTGACGCTGGAGCGATTAACCGCTGCCCGTGCGCGTGCGCCGCAAACCGCGGCAATTGCCAAGGAATTAGGCCTAGTTAATGCCGCCGTAGAGCCTGGCGCTTGGCTAAAAGGTCAACCAGGTCCAGTGCGGTATTTGCGTCAAGAAACGGACCAACCAGACTTCAATAGTCTCCCAGGAATAATGGCATTTATCAATGAGCTGATGTCTGGCGAACAAAAAAGAACACTCATTAAGTCAATCGCTGTGGTTGAATTAGAGGGCTCGATTATTGAAGGGGACGTTTCCGTTCCAGGTTACACGATCGCAGGAAATGATACGGCGGCATTGTTCGATCGCTTAATAAATGATGCCATGATCGTGGGGGTCGTCGTGCGTATTAATTCGGGCGGCGGTAGTGCCGGCGCTAGTGATCGTGCGCATTATGCCCTGAAACGTTTAGCTGCAGCCAAACCGGTGGTGGCATTATTTGACGCGGTGTGCGCGTCAGGTGGTTATTACATCGGCTGTGCGGCAAAAGAAATCATGGTGCATCGCGGCACCATAACTGGTTCGATTGGAGTTTTTGCGATGGTGCCCGATTTAGATGCGACGCGCGCTTTATTTGGTGTGCATCGGCACACGATTACCACCGGTCCTCGCGCTGAATTGTTTTCGACTAGCGAATTCACGGCTGATAAAGAAGCAGCCATTCGCCAAGTGGTAGTGGCTGTTGATGAACGCTTTCAGGCCATCGTGGCAGAAAATCGTGGTTTAGCGTTAGATAAAGTGCATGAGCTAGCCGGAGGGCGCGTATTTAGCGGTGACGAAGCGGTCGCGCTCGGCTTAGCCAATCGCATTGGCGATTTGCCGACAGCGGTAGCGCGTGTGCGCGAACTAGCCGGCATCACCGAACCTTTACCATTAGAACGCCTTCCCCACGCCGGCGGCTTAGCTGCTCGTTTAGGATTGGGCGGAGTTCAGTCTGCCATGCTGCAGGCTGTCATACCACCAGCGGCACGCGTTTTGGTTGAGCAAGCGCAACGCAGCCGCATACAAGTGATGGCGTGGACGGCACCGCTGTTAGTAGAATAAACGGTTGGGTAAAAAGAGCGATAAAGGCGGAGAAAACGCGCGAGAATAGCCCGAATTATTATACGCGCTTACCGATATGGGTTTTTATAGACCAGCGCCGACCAACGACGTTGAGCTAATTAAACGTGTCATGCTGATCGGGCATTCTTAGCTAAGAGTATGTTACACCGTCTCGTGTTCAGGCGGGCAGAGGGGGCGCAGAAGTGGACTGCCTCGCTATGGTCCAAAGCCCTGGTCATAAGCATGAACCGCATGCCGTGAACAGCGTTCGACTACGCGAGGACCTGCCATGTTTAAATATCTGTCGCCAACACTCCTGTCTCTGGTTATCGGCATGGGTGGCGTTTTGCCTGCTTGGTCCGCAACCACTGACGAGCGTGATCAACATGCGATTGCCTTATCGAAGTTGATGATGGTCGGGATGTTGCATCCGGTAAATCGTCAAATCAAAGCCTACAAAGAAGCAGGTTATCCATCTAACGATCCGCATTTGGACAAAGTATTACGCTACATGTATTTGGATCGTTACGCCAACGATCTCCCTGAAGCGGATAAAGCAAAAAATGATGTTGAATTAAAAGGTCTGCGCAAAGAGCTGGAGCCCGCACTAAAAACCAATGCGTTATCAGTCGTTTCAAAATTAATATTTTCAGGCGGTGGTGGCAGTTCCACGCGCATGGTTAATGAAATCCGGCGCATCATGTATACCGAATCAGCTCCGCCGTTGGTTAAGCCCGCGCCGGAAAAAGTAGCGATGTTAGCGCGCTTGATCGAGGCATTAGGCAAACAAGCCGAAGAAGATTTCAAAGCCGCTGCCGATAAAGTACATGCTAATAAAACCGCCGAGTCAAAAATCTGGGATTTAGCTGAAACCAGCAAAGAATATCAGGCCGCCGTTGGCGTCGCTATCGATTTACGTATGGAAGCCCTGAACCCGATGTTCGTGGCCATGATTGCTTTGCGTGACGCGGCAAATCGCGGTGATAAATTTGGTATTGATACGGCGCCGATTAAAGCCCAACTCACTGAAATGTTTTCGAAAGTACGTCCAGAATTGGAAAAGAAAACTTGGGCAGAAGTCATTAGCACGTGGGATTTTGAATGGGGCGAATTCAATCCATTCATACACATTAATTGCGGGACTTTATTGGCAGATGCCAGCATTGCTGGCGCTAAAACCGCGCGAGAAGAGGAAGTCGAAGGTATTTTGCAATCCGTAATTGATTTTAGCGTCAAGGAATACCGCGATCCAGCGTTGCGCCAAGAAGCGTATCGCTTGAAATTCATGGGATGGACAGCGTTATTGCAATATCGATTGGCACAAAATACCCCAAAAAGTTTTAATCGTGGCGTGGCATCGTGGAAGGATTTCTTGGAACGAGCGAAAACGGACGATTATTTAAAATTAGACAAAACGCCAAATCGTCTGACCGGTGATTTAGGCAAGGTCTACATCGCCGTGGCACGTATTTTTGAAGCCAAGGGTGATTTAAACTCAGCAAACGGTTTGCTGGCCGATGTCGTGGGCGTTAAACCGCCTAATCCCTATGCCCCTTACGCAAAAGGTTGGATTGCCTATTTTGGTTCAGCTCGCGGTGTCGGTAGTGGCAATGGCTGGTCGCCACGTCCATTGGCTGACGATCCGGCAAAAGCGATATTAATTGCTAAAGCGTTTATGAGCGAAGCCAATGCCACGGCTGATCCCGTACAAATGCGTGGTAATTTATTAAGTGCTGCCGTAGCGCTACGTAATGGCGTATTGGGATTAGCATCGCCAACGTTGGACGAAAAAGTTTATGTCGAATTAGCGCCGCAAATTTATCAGCTCTATTCATTTGCTATGTACAAATTAGATATGCGTTACCAATCTGTGGTAATAGCCCAAGAAGGCGCACGCGCGCTGGCGGAAAAACTCAAATGGTACGCGGATAATAAAAAGCCAAATCCATGGATGAAAAAAGATCCTAAGGACAGCAAAAAGCTGATCTGGGATGATTCGCGCATCACCCCATTGCGCGTGGCAAATGACGGCATGATTTTTGCCAATCAATTATATACGCGTAACCGTAACACGCAGTCTTTGCTGAGTGATTCCATCGAATTGTTGCGTTCAATCGACCCAGAAGCAGTCGGTGAAAACTTGCGTAAGCAACAGATCATCGCGACCTTGCAGGAGGGCGATTTTGAAGGCGTTATTCGTGAAGCCCAAGCATTCACCAAAGAATATCCCGCATCGTACTTATGGGCATTTAGCGCCATCAGTTCAGCACGGACCTCGTGGATGGATAAATTAGTCAAAGAAGACAATAAAACCCGCATCGCACAATTAAGTAAGGAAATCGAAGCGGACAATAAAGTGGTAGCTAACAATATTGCGGAAGAATTAAAAAAGACAGATTTGGCGCCGGA
>CANETI010000141.1 GCA_947440715.1 Planctomycetota bacterium
CAGACTTAGGCTTAGAAAATCGCGCTTTTGATCAACGTCAGTCTGATTTTTCCGTGCGTTGGGATGGCTACCTACAACCCTTGTTCAGTGAAAAATATCTTATCACACTTCGTAGCGACGCGGGTGTTCGTTTGCATATCGACAATAAATTATTAATTGATGCCTGGAATGCTGATCGCATTGGTGACCATCAAGCGTCCATCAATTTAGACGCCAGTAAACGCCACCAATTACGGGTTGAATACCGCCAACCAAAATCCGGCATGCTCATTCGCCTGAGTTGGGTAAGTCCAAGCCAAAGTCCAGAAATCATTCCTGTTGAGCGTTTTTCTACCGATAAATAATGTTAGACGAATCAAATCATGGTCCCTAAAATTGCCGATGTCATTTTGACATTTAAAAAGCCAGGCGAGAAAAATCAGGCGTTATTAATTCATCAGCTAACAACTCTGGGGGTTGTTGGTCGCGACATCTTAATTCAAGTATGGAATGACTCGATGGCAATCGAAGCGAAAAGATGGGCTATTTCTGGGCTTGGCAATTTCAATGATCTGCGAACCAGAAAGATACTGAAAACGTCTCTGTTGGATAATGCGATGTCAATTCGACTGCATGGCATACGTGCAATAAACAAAATTGGCGACAAACGACTTGGAATCGGCCTCTTGCCATTAATTAATGACGCAAGTGGTGGAATCCGTATAAATGCACTCGATGTTATAGTAGGATTACGGGTGTCAGGCTGGAAAAAGGCAGTAAATAAATGCCTCGCTGATCCTAAGATGTATGTCCGAAAACGCGCTCAATTTTATTCGACATCGTACGCCGTCTAGTCAGACGCTTTATGGATTCCGATAACGAATTTTCTTATACCTAACAACATAGTTACGTTAGCCCTGTGACCCTGTGGTTAAAATTGAAGAGCAGAAGAATTAATTTCCAGTGATGGCGTTTATTTAGTCTATTCGCCATTTATTTGATCTGTGTTAAAACAGCAACCGCTGGCCTGGGGCCAGCGGTTGGTAGGAGGACTTCCGAGTTTGCCGGACTGCAGCCGTGAGGCGTCATCCAGAAGCAGCAGGACTTTTGCCAGGGTATTAGGCGATGTGGGTCTCCCAGCGCTCTGGTGATGTGCACCCGGTGGGCTCGGTGTTTTTTCCTACTGAAGGATACCTCGCAATTTTGCTCGCTGTCAACAAAAGGTTATACAAGGAAACAGTCGCGAAATCCCAGTGAATCTATGGTTTTTTATACGGACTTTCGCTTCCGCTTTGACCTGTGCTTTTCGTCTTTTTGGTCTCTTAGCAATTACCCTTCGTCTGTTCCTGTTCGATAGAGAATTAACTTAGGTGAGGCCGTCCGTTTTAGGAAGCATGGAGAGGGAATTGTCCTGAGCGTGTGAAGAAACTTTGCACGGGTACCCGACGTGTACGATCCTGGTTATTTTGTATTTCTGCAAATGAACATCCGAATGTCGGCGTCATTTCTCAGGCATTATTGCCAGCTCGTTAATTTCCTCGGCGAGCAACGGGCGAGAAAAAATGACACATTCATCAATGAGTCCATCCCACACATCAGCACCGTTGAAGTTGGTGCCAAGCCACCACGCTGTTGTTGCTTGGCGATCAAGTCCGGGGCTTGATATCGCAGCGACCTGTTTGCCATCACGATACAATAATAATTGCGTGCCGTCGACGACCACAGCGACATGGTGCCAGACATTGAGTGTAAGAGGCTGAGTATCGCGACATCGTTGCTGCGTGCCGAGATGGTCGCGTATCGTCGCTTGTAGGTGGCCATTTGCCGAATCGAAACCGAGTTGCAGAGAGGTGTTCATGGCCTGATGGAGAAAAATAATCCCGCCATCCGCGCGAGCATCTGCGCGTACCCATGCGATAAAGGTACAGGTACCGTTTGCTAAAACAGGGGGCTGAGAAAAATAAGCGCCACGGCCCATAGATTTACCCGCCACACGTAGCGCATTGCCTAATACTCCTGTGGACGAGGGAATACGTGAACCAGGACCTAACAGGATTTGTCCGGGTGTTTGCCCAACCGTATCACGTAAAGAGCCATCATCCGTTACAGCAAAGCGATAATAAGAGACAGGAGCTAAAGAGCGGATAAATTTGGGGTAATTGCTGATTGGTTCATCAAACGAGCGGAAAAAACGTTCTTTGTCCATGGTTATGCCGGCGGGCTGTAACGAAGGATCGGCAACCCGTGCGGCTTGTTCGGTCGCTAATAACATATGTTGCCCAGGGGGACTCATGGTTGAACGTACATTAACTAAGCCTTTGAAGACATGAACTTCACTGTTGCCATCCGGAGTAACATCAACGCCGAATTCGGTGCCTAAATCAATGACTTCAGCTTCCGGTGTATGGATGGTAAATCCGACACCCGTTGGTGGCACTTGCGAGGATAATCGTCCCATAGTTAACGTTAGACTGTTATTATTTGACAGGGTGAAGCGTGCGGGGGATTCCACCAGGACGGTGACGCCATTATCGTAGGTAAAAGACAATAATCCGGTACGTAATTCGTACGTGTCAGCAGTTAGCACGTCAGCAGTCCAAGCGTGTTGCTGTTGTAATAATTCGACATGTGCACGATTGGTAATGCGAGCAACGACAGGACCAGTGGTGGTGGTATTTGACCAAACGAAACCGAATATTAGCAATAACAGACAGGCAGCTAGAGCCGATATAGCTGACAGAGCTGAGCTTAGGCTGCGCCAAGTCCCAGATTTCGATACGGCGCGCGGCGATCGTGTTCGTATCGGTGGCGCTACGTTATCTGCGTTAGTTGCGGCATCAGGCGATAAGACAACCCCGTGTTCATACGACAGGGCCGTGTGTACAGAACAGAAATCTAAATAGAGTGACCGCGCTGCGGGATCATTGGTGAGTCGTTGATTGAGCTCATCACGTTCTTGCTGCGATAAAGTACCATCGAAACAGGCAGTAAATAATTCGCGTAATGGCGCATCAGTATCGATGGCTCTTGGTGCACTGCTGTTCATGGTGCCACCGACTTCGATTGCTGGCGAATACAATCAACCAGCGCTGCTCGAGCACGAAATAATAATTGTTTAATGGCATTAACATTGCGGCCAAATTGTTCCGCCAAGGTCTCTAAATCAGCGTCGTCTTGGTAACGAATACGCAAAATCTCACGGTGTCGTTCGTTCAAATGTTCGAGACAGGAATGTAGTAATCGCGCTTGCTGGTCGACCAGCGGGTCGCGTTCTTCTGCCTCTGTAGCTAATAGCGAAACTAGCGCATCATCAAAGACCAACCGTTGACGATGTTGACGCTGACGATGAGCCAAAGCCTGAAAATGGGCGATGCGTAACATCCACGCGGCAAAATTTGTACCCAGCGTAAAAGAACTGGCCTTTTGCCACAGCACCATGTTGGTTTCCTGCATCACATCGCGTGCTTGATCTGGATCTCCTAACAACGACAGCGAATACGCATACAACCGCCCTTGATGCGCGGTGAGCAATTGCACAAAGGCGAGATGGTCGTCGGGGTGATCAAGCTGCATGGTTATCTATACATAACACAGAAACGAGCATGGTTACGGTACTAATTTTCTTCTGCCCAACACCGCTTCGTTTCAACGTGAGGTCCATACGCGATGATTGTCGTCACGCAGCGTTGGCTAGTCGCCAAAACTACTAGTCGCCGAAACTATAAGTCGCCGAAACTATAAGTCGCCGAAACTATAAGTCGCCGAAACTATAAGTCGCCGAAACGACCTTTAGGTTTTTCGGCTGCTGGCGCGGGTTTATCGCTCGGCTTGTCGCTGGTCGAAGGTTTTTTACCTGCGGCAGTCGCGGCATCTTCGCTTGTCGGTTTGCCCGTGAGTTCTTCCAATTGTTTTTTCAATCCGGGCAAATCTTTTTTCGCTTTATCCAATGTTACTTTGTATTTCTCCAGGCGTTCCTCCGCGGCGGCTAATTCACGCTCGGATTTCTTTTGTTCGGCGTTAGCTTTGCTGTAAGTCGCATTGGCTTCACTCAATGCCGCCTGATCATTTTTTTCGTTCTGCTGCGAACGATTGTTTTGTTGCTGTTTACTGCGTTCTTCCGCGCGTTTGCCGAGGCTTTCAATGCGATTTTTCGCGCCAGCGGCATCCGATTTCGATTTGGCGACGTTCCCTTTGGCCTCATCGCGTTGTGCCGTGTATTCGGCAACTTTCGTTTCGGCGTTTTTTATGGTGTATTCAGCATCGCGAATTTGCTGTTCAAGACGGGAGGCGGAACTGTTTTGAATAATTTTATTTTTTGCCAGTTCGGCTTCTTCTTTGGTCATAATGGTGCCACCGAGGCTGACTTTACCAGTTTTTGCTAAGTATTCATCTTGGCTAATCCAGACACTGTTTTCATCTTTAACGAATCCAAGATCATTATAGAGCTTCGCGACAATGGGATTATTAGTATCAATTTTTTCAGCCATCTTCGTGTGATGGAGTGATTGTTCAACGAGTGCTCGTTCATAACACCAACGTGCTAACACACATTGGGATAAAACATTTTCGGGCGTCTCTGCGGCGCGAGTTTTATATTGCTCAATCAATGCCGGAACTTCTTTACGAGAAGTGATAGTAGATTTTTGCAGCGTGATGGTGCTCTCAACGGCTTTATGGCGAATCATGATCACCCGTTTGAGTTGCACGGTGGTATCAGTTTCTTGTGAGATGTCGCCCGTTATGAGATCACCCGACGTGATGCGAATTTCGACGGCAGCATCTAATGTGGTAGTTCCACATAAGCTCAAGAGCGTACCAACGAGTAGCGTTAAGGCAGTGCGGGCGGGGGCGGTGCGTGTCATATTATATTCCTAGCGGTAATTCGAGCTGAGATGGTAGTCAGGTCAGCGTGAAGAAAGCATGAGCATCATGGCGCGGATCGGGGATATACGTGCCCTGACATAGGTTAATACGGCATAGCCTGTCTTTATTCCAAACAAAAGCCAAGCGAAGATTCGTCCAACCTCCTTACTCGGCAAATGGTCTCGTTTTATTGGCAGCGATGTGCATGGCCTTGGCTTGTGGGGACTCGGCCATTGAGCCGACAAAACAGGTTCGGACGATGCACTCATGTCAATTCCGCTTTATCTCGTTGATGCCTTTGCCGACCAACCATTCACCGGTAATCCAGCAGCCGTGTGTCTACTTGAAAACGCCCAGGACACCAACTGGATGCAGCAGGTCGCAGCGGAAATGGCGCAAGCTGAAACGGCTTTTGTTACTCATCGTTCGAGTGGTAAGGCATTAGACCGTAATAGTTTAAGCGATTGGGACTTACGTTGGTTTACGCCGCTCACGGAAGTCGATTTATGCGGGCATGCGACCTTAGCGGCAGCGCATGTCCTTGGCCAATTAGGGCGTGCACCGATGGACCGAGCCATCAATTTTCACACTCGTAGCGGTATTTTGCGCGCCACTCCGAGCATAGCTCAGGTGGTACTCGACTTTCCTGCCGTCGTCCTTCGGCCGGTGGCTCCTCCAGAAGCATTAATTCCAGCGCTTGGTGTACAGCCTTTGAATGTCTGGAGTGCCGGTCCCGACATCGTGGTTGAGGTCGCCGATGCCGCGTTAGTCATCGACCTCATGCCCGACTTGGAACAGTTGCGGTATTGTGCCCAACGCGGCATTGGCGTCACCGCGCGCGGCACTGATGGCGCAGACGTGGTTTCGCGTTTTTTCGCCCCAGCAGCAGGCATCCCAGAGGACGCGGTGACGGGATCGTTGCACTGCGCCATTGGACCTTACTGGGCACGTCGCTTACGGCGGGACCGTTTACGCTGCCGTCAGGCTTCTCCACGAGGAGGTTGGCTTGATGTCCAAATCCAAGGGGAACGAGTCATGTTGAGCGGACAAGCACGTACCGTGATGGTTGGTGCCTGGCTGTAATTGAGCAGCGCTTTTAAACGCTCGCACCAGTCGAGCACCGCTCATCACAGCGACCAGTAAGCGGGCGTATGAGGTAAAGTGCTCATACCGTGGTGGAAAATAAACGGCTAAGGTTCTCGGATATTGTCTCAAGACAGGTGTTCGCAGTGATGCCCCGATTCAGGAGAACCCGCCATGTCGAGTTTTACAGCCACGATGATTCGCCCTGAAGTTGCCACATTAGTCCGAGCGCGCACGGCGACCGCTTGGTCATGGGTGCCCGAACCGTCGACGACGCGATTGCCGGTGAAAGTGGTAAGACTGGATGAAGTCAACGTCGCTCCAGATGAGCATTGGCAGGTCGCCCACGGTGCTGGAGTACAATTAATCTATGTCACAGCGGGGACGGTGAAACTCGAACAACACGGACAGTTTTTATTTATTGAATCCGGATCCTGTGTGCTGGTGCGCCAAGGAATTATTACCTCGCCGACACAAAAAACCGCACGTTTTACTGCGTTAACCGTGCAAGGTATAATGGCGGACCATTTAATGAATGGATGGCCGCCAGTTATTGCATTACAAAGTAGTGACGTCGTTGATCGCGCACTGACCTTTATGCGTCGGACGCTTCAGCGACAAGAAACTAAGGATGAGCTGAAAGTGCCTGAGCGACTTTCGGTTCAGGCATATCGTTTGTTGCTCCATTTATCCTTGCATGAATATGATATTTCTGAAGACAGTCCCAATAATCCAATCGTCGTTGCGGCCATGGGTTTGTTGCAATCCTGCCAAGCCCGTGATCTAGATGTGCGTCGCATCGCAAATGCCGTTGGTGTATCCGTTTCGCATTTGCATCGTTTATTTAAGCGCGTTTTGAATACCACACCGTTACATTACGCC
>CANETI010000142.1 GCA_947440715.1 Planctomycetota bacterium
CCCTGCCTATTTAAATGAGGATACGTACGGCAATTTGCTCGCCGTCGCTTTCACTTGTTGCAATCCTGCAATTAATTCACCCGTAGCATCCCATTGACCAGTTAAGAATTGCTTGCGATGGCCTTCACCCATTTGCGCATTCCAAACTAAGCTGCCTGCGCGCACTTTTAATTGATCCACGTCTACGGTCACTTGGATAGAAGGATCTTTTTCGATGGCGCTTTGAATCGCTTCACTGTCAGCAACCGACACGCGCAAAGCTGGCATACCCATGGCGACGCAATTGCCGAAAAATATTTCACTAAAACTGACACCAACAATGGCTTTGATGCCCCATTTGGCGATCGCCTGTGGCGCATGCTCGCGCGATGAACCACAACCGAAATTGCTGTTTACCACCAACACGGATGCGCCAACAAAACGTTTATCGTCAAACGAATGCGTTTTGCCTTGAGCGGTTAATTGTTTGCGATCATCGGCAAAGGCGTGTTCACCTAAACCATCAAACGTCACGCAACGCAAGAAACGGGCGGGAATAATGCGATCGGTGTCGATGTCGTTACCGCGAACAGGAATCGCGCGACCGGAGATAGTACGAATGTCGTTCATAAAAGCGTGCTTTGTAAAATATGGTGGGGATTCAAAGGCCGATAGTTACTTTTCGTTACTTTAGGAAGCGACGCACGTCGCTCACTTTGCCTTCTAAAGCAGCAACCGCGACCATCGCTGGTGACATCAATAAGGTGCGTCCTGCAGGCGAACCCTGACGACCCTTAAAGTTGCGATTCGATGATGACGCGCTGACTTGGCGGCCTTTTAATTTATCGGGATTCATCGCCAGACACATGGAACAACCCGCGTTGCGCCATTCAAATCCGTGTTTAATAAATATTTTATCCAAACCTTCAGCTTCGGCGATGACTTTAACGGCTTCACTACCAGGGACGATAAAGGCTTTTACCGATGCGGGCACCTTGCCGCCATGCGCGATGATAACGCGCGCAGTTTCTCGCAAATCACTGATGCGACCATTGGTACAACTACCGATAAAAGCGACATCAATCGGCGTTCCAGCAATGGGTTTACCGGCTTGCATGTCCATATAGTGGTAGGCTTCATCAATTAAAGCCCACTCATCCTTAGCGAAGGATTCTTTGGCAGGAATATTCTCGCCCACGCCCACGCCGTGATCTGGCGAAATACCCCAGGTCACCGTTGGTTCAATGTCGGCAGCATTATAGGTTTTCACATCGTCAAATTCAGCATCCGCGTCCGACGCGATGCTCTTCCACCACTTAACGGCTTTATCCCAAGCGGCGCCAGTTGGCGCGTGTTCGCGACCTTTTAAATAGGCAAAAGTAGTTTCATCTGGATTCACATAGCCACAACGCGCGCCGCCTTCGATGGCCATGTTGCAGACCGTCATGCGTTCTTCCATGGACATCGCGGCAAAGGTGCTGCCTGCAAATTCATAGGCATAACCAACGCCACCTTTGGCAGTGAGGTTACGCAAAATAAACAAGATAACGTCTTTCGCGTAAACACCCGATTTTAATTTACCGTCGACTTGAATTTTCCGTACTTTAAGGCCAGACATGGATAAGGTTTGAGTGGCCAATACATCGCGAACTTGACTCGTACCGATACCAAATGCGATGGCGCCAAACGCACCATGCGTTGCCGTATGGCTGTCACCACAAGCGACCGTCATCCCTGGTTGGGTAAGTCCCTGTTCCGGAGCGATGATATGCACGACACCTTGTTTACCTGATCCAGGTTGAAACAGGCGAATACCGTAATCGCGGCAATTCTTTTCAATCGCTGACATCATCTCTTCGGCCAAATCATCAGCGTATGGGCGTGCCTGATTTTCAGTCGGAACGATATGATCCACAGTGGCGACCGAGCGTTCCGGAAATGGAACCGAAAGCTTCTTTAGGCGCAGATCGGCAAACGCCTGCGGCGAGGTCACTTCATGAATCATGTGTAATCCGATGAAGATCTGCCGTTGTCCGCTCGGTAACGTGCGAACGGTGTGGAGATCCCAGACTTTGTCGAATAAGGTGCGGCTGCTCATGTGGTCCTGCTGTGTCCTACGGTAGCTGACGAAGCGCGATCAACGGTGGCGTGAATGGCGCGGAGGGGCGAAAATGCCGTTGCAAAGGCGGCTGACAAGCACCAGCTCGCGTGGACCCCTCCAATCTCGGTCCATGCGTGGAACCAATGGCTGACCAAAGGGATACACCCAGGCAAGGTATTGAGATTTGTAAACAGGCTCCAAGATCCGCACCCAGATGCTGAAGCTGGAAGTCCTTAATACTGCCTTCAAAGGCAAACAGTTTAAATTCAAAGATGGCCTGCTGGTCGGCGGCGGTCCCAACTGTCAGATTCGCGCTCAGCATGGTGAGATGCAGGAAACGCACGCTAAATTCTATACCGACGCTAAAAAGCCGATGGTAGAAATTGCCTGCAAAGAAGCCCATCTGTTCGTTAATGGTCGTGATGTCGTGCGCCATGAATTGCGCCACGGCGACGAACTCGTGATTGGTCCCCTACGTTTCCGCGTCGTTGACGATTCGCGCATGAGCAGCGGCGCGATGCGCCTTGATCAGCTGATGGCCGATCTTGCGACCAGCGAAAGCCAAGAAATTTTCGATTTCGCTAAGGAAGATCTTTTTTATCGCACGACCAAAGATCCATCGCTACGTAAATCTATCGCATTTGCCCTGCCCAGCCGTGATCGCTTCATTGACCAGGCGCAAATTTTCCTGTCGCGCTTGACCAAAAACAGCGGCATGGATGAAGAAAAATTTGATGGTTTCATGACCTGTTTGAAAGAACTGATCCTGAATGCACATCGTCACGGTCACAAATACGACGAAACCAAAACTATCACCATCAAATATCTGGATCTAGGCGATCGCATTAGCCTCTCAATCGCTGATGAAGGTCCTGGATTCGACCACAAAGCTTTATTGGCTTCCGTGAATGATAAAGACGCTGCCTCGGCTGCGCGTGATCGTTATCAAGCTGGTGGTTTTGGCGGTCTCGGATTTAAACTGATTACCGGATTGGCCGACGAATTGAGCTATAATGAATCCGGCAATCAAGTCACCTTTGTGATGAAAAAGCTCACAAAAGAAGAATAACGAACGTAAGACTAAGATAGTTGAACTGGGGAAATTTCGTTACCCAGCAAACAAGAGCAGTTCGGCACTAGTAACCGAAAACGACTGCTTTAGGTTGCCGCCCATGCGGACATGGCGGAACTGGCAGACGCGCAGGATTTAGGTTCCTGTATCGCAAGGTGTGTGGGTTCGAGTCCCTCTGTCCGCACTTTGCCTGTTTATTGGTGAAACAACATTGGTGAAACAACAACGCTGATTTCCTAAGGGAAACCAGCGTTGTTTGCTTTTACGACGAACTCGGTGTCGGCGGCCAGACTTTACGAATACCAAAACGACGTTGCAGCGCACAGTTATCAATTAACTGATTCACCGCCGCATGCCCATGGGCGCGTTGGACATCGATTAAGATGCGATCAATGACCATGGCTGGATAGGCGTGATCATCGGGTAATTCGCGCAGGATTTGTTCAGCTTTGGTGACGTCCATGGTTGGATTATGGATGGGGATTTGGGGGCGGGAAGTATGATAGTCCGATGTCCGATGTCCGATGTCTTGCGTGACCGAGGATTTAATGACGAGGAACATCGATATTTCAGCTGCAGAAAGGCGAGGCCATTTCATGCCTATTTTACGTCTGGTTAATATGGCCCCAGCCTTTCTGCAGCTGAAATTGAGACTCACGTATATGCCCCAAATATTGATCGGGCAGGACATTGGACATCGGACATCGGACTGCAAAAGTCGGAAGTCCGATGTCCGATATCAAAAATCCCATGTTCACCCCTCCCCAATCCCCGATTCCCCTCAACAAATAAGTCAGCATGGTTCCCACCCATGAAAAGCCTGATCCCCAATGTCCCCCTGCCGATGAGCCAGGCAGAAATGAAGGAATGGTGGGGCTGGGACGAGCTGGACGTGTTATTGGTCAACGGTGATGCTTATGTGGACCATCCATCGTTTGGTATCGCACTCATTGGACAGTCCTTGGTCGACGCGGGCTTTCGTACCGGCATCGTTGCTCAGCCGCAATGCGATGAAGATTTTCTACTGATGGGCCGCCCACGTTTATTCGTGGGCGTCAGCGCCGGCAATATTGATTCCATGCTCAATCACTACACGGCGGCGCGTAAACCACGGCGGCAAGATCATTATAGCCCAGGCGGTAAAGCTGGGCTGCGACCTGATCGTGCTTCCATCGTTTACACCAACACCGTGCGTAAATTATTTAAAGGTATCCCCGTCGTATTGGGTGGCGTTGAAGCATCACTGCGACGTTTGGCCCATTGGGATCATTGGAGCAATACCTTTCGCCGTTCATTACTGACCGACAGTAAAGCAGATTTATTGGCGTATGGTATGGCTGAACAACAAGTATTAGAAATTGCTCATCGTCTGCGTGGCGGCGAATCGATTAAAGAATTAAATGATATTCGCGGCACCTGTTGGATGGCGAATGATCGCGCCGCGATTCCCGATCCGTGGGCACGCGGTATGGTTGATACGCCATCGTTTGAATTGTTGTCTACTGACACGGCCAAATTTGCTGACGGCGAGCGTATTCATTTCCTTGAGCAAGATCCGCAACGTGGTCGTATCGTGGTGCAGCAAACGGGTTCGCGCTTTGTGGTGCAAAATCCGCCTGCGCCAGCCTTGAATGAAGAAGCCCTCGACCGCATTTACGGACTGCCATATACCCGCAGCGAACACCCTGCCTATATCACCGCCGTGCCTGCATTAGAAACGGTCCGTACCACCATCGTCACTCATCGTGGTTGCGTAGCGAACTGCAATTTCTGCTCCATCGTTTATCACCAAGGTAAAGATATTCAAAATCGCAGCGTGGAATCCGTCGTCAAAGAAGCAGAGAAAATCGCTGCTTTACCAGGCTTTAAAGGTACCATCAGTGACGTCGGCGGTCCCAGCGCCAACATGTTTCGCATGAAGTGCGGTAAGATGCGCAAATTCGGTTCTTGCGTGCACCGTGACTGTTTATTGCCGACTCCTTGCCCCAGCTTGGAAAGCGGCGCGACGGAAAATATTAGTGCCTTACGCCGGATTCGTGGACTCAAAGGCGTAAAACACGTCTTCATTCAAAGTGGTATTCGCTACGATTTAGCCTTACGCGATGGCGATGATTATATTAATGAAGTCGCTCGCCATCACGTCAGCGGGATTATGAAAGTCGCACCGGAATCAACTGATGATGCGGTATTAGCGTTGATGAATAAACCGTCGTTTGATGTGTTTCGGCGCTTCAAGAAACGTTTTCAATTAGCCAGTCGTCAAGCTGGGCGCAAACAATTCATGACTGAATATTTAATCGCCGGTCATCCAGGATCATCATTAGCCAGTATGGTTGGCACCGCTGCCGCGTTACGACACGAAGATATGCAACCGGATCAGGTGCAAGAATTCGTGCCAATTCCGATGACGATATCGACCGCCATGTTTGTCAGCGGACTCGATCCCTTCACCATGCAGCCGATTGATGTCAGTCGTGGTGATCGCGAACGGCGCATGCAGAAAGCATTAATTCATTCGCAGAAACCTGAAAATCGCAAATTGGTCATTGAAGCATTGCAACGTACTGGGCGCATGGAATTAGCAGATACTTTGCTGCACGGCACTGATGGTCCGAACCACCTGCAGGATCGCGCACGGCGCGGCGGCTACGTGGGTCCGACCTACATGGCGGGTGGTTCGCTCGACCAAGTCATCGACGAAGACGAAGCCCGCATGGATGATCACGATGGTCATTTCCCCGAACCAGGGGTCGAAAACGTGTCTTTACCGTGCGGAACCAAAGTGCCAAAACCATTAGCGGAAGCGGCAAACCGCGGTGGTTACAACGTCAGCTGGCAGGGAAAAAAGAAAACCGCCACCAATAAGCCGCTACCAAAACGTAATCGTTAATTGGCAGACTGTGGTGCCCTACGCATTACCATTGGCACAGCCGTCACCGTACCTAACCTTCTGCGCCATGCGAATCCTGCTGTTATTAATTGGCGTTCTCAGCCTGTCAGCGGCTGAACCATTTTCCTTAGAACAATTAACGGCTGCGACCAAAGATATCTCGTCGTTGCGCGTTACTTTTGTACAAGAAAAACATTTGGCGATACTGGATGAACCCGTGGTTAGCCCTGGGTTGATCGAAATTGATCGCAAACGTGAAGCCGTGCGTTGGGAATTTACCGGCAAATCAGTGCTCTTATTTAGTGATGGAAAACTGCGCCGCTTCGGTGCCGAAGGCAAAGAAGAAACCGTCACCGTGAAAGACCAAGGCGTCAACAGCATGGTGTCACAAATGAAGGCATTCCTGCATGGCGACTGGAGCGGTATGCGCGATATGTTCACGATTACGCCTGCGGCTGATGGACAACCGCAGCTTAATTTTGTCCCCAAAACTCCAGACTTGGCCAAATATATTCATCATCTGGAAATACGTTGGCGCGCTAATTTAAGTGCACCTGAACTTATGTTATTAGTCGCCGCTGGCGATGATCGTACCGAATACCGTTTTGCCGAACCGCAGGTGAACATAACGATTCCGGTAGAGCGCTTTATTCAACCGTGAATGAGCCTGTAACGAAGTGCTTTTGACTAGCCACCGCAACACGATCGGCCCATTCAAAGAATCGCAA
>CANETI010000143.1 GCA_947440715.1 Planctomycetota bacterium
AACTCGCCAACATGGTATTAAGTGCCGTGTGTCCGCCGGTGGCAACGCCATAACCAACCGATGTAGGACAGGCAATAAGAGGAATATCAATTAAACCACCAACAACAGATGGCAGTGCGCCATCCATGCCGGCGACCACGATGACCGCGACGCATTGGCGGATCGCGTCCAAATGCTTCATAATGCGGTGAATACCGGCAACTCCGCTATCATGGAAACGCTCGACGCGTACACCGCGCGCGGTCAAGGTGACGCTGGCTTCTTCGGCAACTGGCTCATCCGCTGTACCAGCACTGACGACAGCAACTGGCCCTAACGTGGGAGTTGGATGACCCAAACTAAAACAATGACTGCGTTGATGGCAAACCCCGTGTGGAAAAGCAGCGCCTAAAGCGGCCAAAGCTTCTGGCGCCGCACGAGTCACCAGTACTTGTCCATGTGCTTCAATTAAATGCGTCGCTGCTCGTACGACTTCGGCGACGGTTTTGCCCAGACCAAATACCACTTCGGGAAAACCTTGGCGGCGATGACGGTCGAAATCAAGATTAAGGGTATCGTTCATGGAGTCCGCAAAGTTGAAGGAGCCTTGCTGAGCATGGCATTAAAGCCACCGCTCTTAAATCCGGCGAGATCAATGGTGACAGTCACATAGCCAATCGTTTGGAGTTCACTATTTATTTGGTTTCTCAGCGGCAATAAACGGGGGAGATCCGCTTCCGGCACTTCGATGCGGCATAAATATTTTTGTGCTGCACCAAGTGGTTCCCCACCAATGTGGTGATGGCGCGCACGGCAGACGGGAAAACCAAGGCGTTTCAGCACGACTTCCGCCTGTTCAATCATACGTAGCCCAGCAACCGTGACGCGTTCACCATACGGCACCCGGCTCGACAGGCACGGTTCCGCCGGACGATTCCATGTAGCCAGATCACGATCACGCGAACGTTCACGTACATCGACCTTGGTAAAACCAAGATCAGCTAATGGCCACTGTGCTCCCGCCTCGCGAGCTGCGACCATGCCTGGGCGATGGTCACCTAAATCATCGGCAATCGCACCAATTAATAAGGCCACCTCACCACGCGCCGACGCCGTGGCGCGAGCTAAACCCTGCATCGCCCGCATTAACGCGGACTTGCAGTGATAACAACGATTACCGTCGTTAACCAAATATTCTTCGTGAGAAAATTCATCGGTATTAACCACCACATGACGAATGCCGCGTTCACGACAAAATTCAGACGCTTCGGACAAACTACTGCGCGCCAAACTCGGACTGTCAGCAGTAACCGCTGTTACTCGCTCGCCCAACACCTGCCGCGCCACGTCGAGTAAATAACTCGAATCAACACCCGCACTAAACGCGACCATCGCCTGTGGCATCGCCGTCAGGACCTCAATCAAGTGCTGTTCTTTATCAATCGCCGCTAGGGTCCCGTGCATGGGCGCGCATGATCAGCTTTCCGTCCATGAGGCAATGGGGGGCTTATGTGAACGTGAACAACGGCATGGTCCCCTGCGGGGGGAATATCCCAATTAATGTCGGTTTCGCGAATTAAGAATTATCTGGCTTATGGTGCGAGCGCCATTGCACCCAGGAACCAGCTGGGACGGTGATCATTCCGACCAGGACGGTGAGTAAGATGCGTTCACCGAGGTTTATTGGTTGGCATAAAATGAGCATACCCGCAGCGATGCCGATAAAGCCGATAAAGACGGTTTGAATAATGGCGGCGATGGGGGCAAGGCGCCAGCCAAGGATACCGCCGATGAGTGCGCCAGCTCCGCCGGCAATTAATGCGGCGAGCGGAATGTTGGGCGCTGCGAATTGCAGTAAATGAAATCCGGCGATCCATCCGAGGCCAATGAATTGCACGGTGAAAATCAGACTAAAAAGAAACCAACCGAAAAAACCAGCTAAAATCCCAGTGCTGATGGCCGCGACCCATGCCCAGTTTGCGGCGGTACGATCGATGAGCGTGAATAAAACCGCCGCACCAACCACGCCAGCAGTTGATAAAGCCGAAAGCCAGCGAATTAACCACCAACCAATTAATAATATTGGCAGCGATATTAGGATAAGAGCAATCCCGTAGGCGCTGGGCTGATGTTGTAAGGTAGTGATATTGAGGACAGGCTGAGCGGTGGTTTCAGCACTGAATAAAACCGGCATGGAGATGGCAAAGCAGCAACTGAGGTGTAAAAGTTTTTGACTGCCACCAAGCCAGTTCATGCGCGTGGTTTCCGGCGCGCTTCCCACCACGCTAAGCGCTTAGCGATGTCTTTCTCAAAACCAAATTCTCCTGGGACATAAAAATGCTGTCCCAGTAAAACATCGGGTAAACATTGTTGTCCAGCGTAATGATCCGGGGCGTCGTGATCGTAGACGTAGCCCTGTTTATAACCCAGTTCTGCCATTAATTGGGTTGGCGCATTGCGTAAAAATAACGGCACCGTTGCCCCAGGATGGGCGCGTACTGCTTCGGCGGCTTTGAAATAACTTTTGGTCGTATTTGATTTCGGGGCTGTGGCGCAGGCGATGGTTGCTTGGGTGAGCGGGTAAACGGCTTCGGGTAAACCAATATGTTCGACGGCAGTCATGGCCGCGGTGCAGGTGGATAACACTTGTGGGTCAGCCAGGCCGACATCTTCACTGGCGAAAATAACAATACGCCGGGCAATAAAGCGCGGATCTTCACCTGCTTCGACTTGGCGGGCAAGATAATAAAGCGCGGCTTGCACATCGCTGGCGCGCATGCTTTTAATAAATGCACTGGCGACATCGTAATGTTGTTCGCCATCGCTGTCGTGATCGCTCACCGGACTAGCGGCAACTTGGGCGATGGTGGCGGCATCAATCGGATCTGGTCGGCACAGTGCCCATGCGCCTTCTAACATCACTAATAACCGTCGACCGTCACCCGCAGAAAAACGTAATAACGGATCACGGGCATTATCGGCGATACATAACCCAGGCAAACCATCAGCGTGCGTGGCAGCGCGGGTAATTAACGCATCGAGTGCTGCCGCATCTAAACCAATTAATTGAAAGACGCGGCAACGTGACAACAGCGCGCGGTTGACGGAAAAACTCGGATTTTCAGTAGTCGCGCCGACTAACAGCACGGTGCCAGCTTCCACGTGCGGAAGCAGTGCATCTTGTTGTGCTTTATTAAAACGATGAATCTCATCGATGAATAATAATGTCCGTTGACCGAGTGCGGCGCATTTTGCGGCTTCGTCAATTAATTTACGTAATTCAGGAACGCCGCCCAATACCGCGCTAAATGGCGTAAAGCGCAGATTTAAACGTTCGGCCAACAATCGCGCCATGGTGGTTTTGCCACAGCCAGGGGGACCCCATAATAACACGCTGGGCAGGTGTCCTGCGGCCAATAAACGCGTGAGAATACCAGTTGGTCCTAATAATTGCGGCTGACCAACCACTTCTTCTAAAGTTGCGGGACGAATCCGTTCGGGTAATGGCAAGGGATTAGGCACGACCACAGCGTAGGCCGTCGTTTACAATTGCGAATGGTGAGATCTCAGCGGGAGATTCCAAGAAAACGCATGATTGAAATCTTAGAGTTTGGGTCGGCTTCACTTTGGCAATTGAAGCGACCAAACATAGATTTCGTATCTAATTGCCACGGGGTTGTGGGGGAGGTAGCCCAACAAAAAGAGTAACAGCGAACCGACAAGCGCGAAACTTTGGATCCGGCTCGGTGGTCAAATTATCTTAAATGATGACCTGAAAGAGAAGATCAAATCGATAAATGATGAATTAGTCTTTAATGTAATAAGTGAATTTCAGCCATAGCGGACGAGATACCCATTACTTAATTCGTCGAAGGAGTCTGTGCTTTATTTGTCATCTCACTTTGTTCACTCTGGTGCGGATGAAATTACTTCCGCACGCTGCCGAATACCCGCATCGTACGGCCAAGGTCGGTGCGAATGGTGAACATGACGTTGGTTGCCTCGGTGGTTGCGGCAGGATTTACCGCGATCACCCAGGTGCCATCGTCGTGATGGTATAGTTTCCCGGTGATGGCAGTCGAAGAGGCGACGACTTCAATTGGACTTTCATTAACTCCCGTTGGGAAGGTAAAGGTGGCGACTTGTTCATTGTTTGGACCGCCAACGGTCCAATAGAGGAAGGTGGGGCTGACGGTGGGAGCTTCGGCTAATTGGGCGCGCAGGCGCAGCAGAATCATCGCTCCCTGGTCATAATAGACTTGAATAGTTTTATCCTGTAATCCACCCAGGCCGGTGAGGTCAAATTCGACCGCTATTTCTCCGCGCTCATTTGGTTCGTAGGACTTTTTTTCAAGTGTCGTGGTGGTGCAGCCGCAGGAGGCGTCGATGTTGGTGATGGTTAGCGTGGTGCTTCCCGTATTGTGAAAAGCAAAGCGTGCTGACAGCGACTTTGCCCCTGGGGTGGGGGTGAGATCGATGGTTTCAGCGGTAAATTGCAATTGCGCGGCAAATAGCGGACCGCAGCCCAGGTAGCAGAGGAATATCAGGAGCCAGCGCATGGTCAGGAGGCTAGCGCACTTTTGTAACACGACGAGGGGGGCAAAATTCGCTTCTTCAAAAGCACGATAAGTACAGCAGGATCCCAGACATGTACGATTTCTTACGCGGTACGGTGGCGAATCTTGATACCAGTGGGCGTTTGAGCTTAGAGGTTGGCGGCGTGGGTTATTCGCTGCGTATTAGCGAACAGACTCGTTCACGCATTCCGTTGGATGGCAGTATAGTTTTAGTCTATGTCCGATTAGTGGTGCGCGATGACGATTTAATTTTATTTGGCTTTTATGACCCGGCTGAACGCGGCGCTTTTGATTTATTGACCTCGGTGCAGCAAGTGGGTCCGACGTTGGCGATGCAGGTGTTGTCTGACCTTGGTGTTGGTGAATTACGTTGTGTGTTGATGGCCCGCGATGTGGCGCGACTGCGAAAAATTAAAGGCGTTGGGCCCAAAACGGCTGACCGCATCGCTTTAGAATTGGCCGATAAAGTCGAACGTATTCCAGCTCCATTAACACTGACCGATGCCGCAAGTCCAAAGACCGGTTCAGCAGCCATTGATGAGGCGCATCGCGCGCTCGTGGTGTTAGGCTTTTCAGCGAAAGATGCAGCTGATGCCTTGGCAAAAACCGTGCGGCCTGGATTGGATTCAGAAACGCTCTTACGTGGGGCGTTGAGTTTATTACGGTAATATTTTCCCAAAAAAAATGGGAAAAATATTCTTTACCAATTTCAATCGTTCTTATGAATAAAAAACCATAAGAATCGCGTAATAAATCGGAAATTACGCCTTTATAAATTCATTGGTCGGCGACGCCGGTAAGGCCCTTGTTTAATTAAGGCTTCACCACCACAGCCGCTTCGGTGGTATTGAGTTCTGGGCCACCGCCACGACCGCCACTGCCAGCGGCGATGAATAAAACGTCATTGAGGCGCGCGATGCCGCTACCGTGACGACCCTGTTGTAATGGTGGCCAAGTGGCCCATTGGCCGTTGTGGATATTGAGTGCTTGCACCTGATTATGCGCTTCTTTTTGCGTGGTGCTTTCACCGCCGATGACCAGCACGGCATCTCCAAGGGCAAAACTCATGCTGCCAGCTCGTGGAGTCGGTAAATGGCTATCCATTGGCAAGGTTGTCCAAGTGCCGGTGATTATGGAGTACACATCCACTTCAGGAATCGTCAGATTGAATACCTCTTTAGTTGCGCCAGACGTTTTCCGGCCACCAACGGCATAAATATTATCCCCTACAACGGCGGCCTGAAAATGGTCACGTACGCGTGGGGCATCACTTAGTTTGCTCCAGGTACCGGTACGTAAATCAAGCGCATCTAACCATGCGACATTTCCATCCCAGTGGCCATTCACGATACCGCAGACGGTATACAGCGTATTATTATGAATGACGGCACCAGCACCACCACGGCGACGTTCTGCCGGAACCGTTGGACCTTTGCTCCACGTATCCGATTTCGGGTCATAAATGGGAATATGATCAAGTGCCTTTTCTTTCGGGTATCCACCAGTCATGGCACCAGGTAGCCAAATACGTCCTTCCCACACGACCGGTTGAAAATGATGGATTTCCATGGGCGGTGGTGACCCGACGGTCCAGGTTTTGCTAGCCGGGTCATAAATGTCGACCGGCTGAATACGGCGCCCGCCGAGCAAATAGCACTTGTCATTAACGGCGATGAATGCGGCTTCATGGCGAGCATGCGGGTTGCCGCTTGTCGTAATGCCTGTCCATGAAACCGGTATTGGTGACTTTACAATGGGTTCGTTTACAGTTGTACCGCAACTGATCAGGGCGAAAATCGCAATGGTAACGCAAAGGGCGGCCGTGATTATTTTTATAAACATGTGACGTTAGATTCCCTTGCGGTCAAAAGCACGTTCAATGACGCCGGGCAAGTGATCGCACGCATTGCGCAATTCTGACGGCTCACCATGTACGGAAGTGAAAAAATCAGCGCCACGATCAGTTGGTTTGATGCCGACCAAGACAAACGTCATTCCGCTCAACACGACTTGCAGCGCTTTGCGTTGGTCCTCATTCAGTCCTTCAAGACCGGGCGGCATAATCGTGGTGTTTTCAGCTATCGTAGGCGGTGCGGCCTTAGTCGTTTTGTTTGCTGTTTTGTTGGCCCCAGGAAACTGAATAATTTTGTCGTCGTTCATGGCGCGAA
>CANETI010000144.1 GCA_947440715.1 Planctomycetota bacterium
CACGGTGTCAATTTGGAAGGTTTCAACCGCAACGACTTCACCGACGTTGCCTGCGAGATCGACTGCCGTTACGCGGATGCGAGCAGCCTTGGTTCCCGTGGCAGGAATCACAAAACGGAAGGCGCTGTCGGTGGGCAAACCTTTACCTAAATCGGTCCATGGTTTGGTTGGATCGGTCTGCAACGAAACCGTTACTGAGTTTGGCGCTAAGTTCGCATCTTTAATGGCGAACGGAACGGCCACTCGGTCGCCTGGTTTAAATGCTCGACGATTACCAACGGCTTTATCGGCTTCGACAATGGCGTTGGCTGAGGATAATTGAATGGCTGGTGCGGTGGTGTCGACCGTCAGGACAAATTGATCTTCGCCTTTGCCTTTAGGAATCGCGGTGCTGTTCCCTGATTGGTCGGCAGCAACGATAGCGAGACGGTATTTACCATCGCTCGTCGCTTTCCAGGCAACGCTGGTAAATGGATCGGTAATAAATGGGGCTTCGGCCCAACTGGTGCCATCATCTTGTGACACCCATAAACGGGCGGTGGATAATCCCGCTGGGCCAACATCGTTCACCTGCACGGCGACAGCGACGTCTTGTTTCGCTGAAATGGCTGGTCCTGTCACACTGCCACTTGGACTCACTGAGTCGATTAAAACCGAGGTGCTTTCCATGGTACCAACATTACCTGCTTTATCCGCGGCCAAAACTTGCAACTGACCCGCGGTGGTCATGTCACGTGGCGTGGTCCATTCATAGCTGCCGGTATTAGGCACGTCTTGGGCGATTACATCCCAGCTACCTTTGCCATCACGCGACCAGCGAATGGTAATGGGCGAGGTCTTCAAATAACTATCACTGGCTGTCCATTTGACGGTGTATTTAAAACCGCCGCGTAGTTTTGCTTTTGCCGCAGGAAATTCGATGGCAACGCTTGGTGCCGTGCGATCAATAATAAATTCCGCATGACGTTTGGTGGCGGCGTCGGGCACATCCATGGCCAAACCCGAAACCAAGGTTTTGCGGAAGTACAATTGCCAATGACCTTCACTTGGTGACCAGGAAATAGGCTGCTCTTTCGCAAAGGCGATGCCGTGTTTCTGCCATTCGCCCCAGGCTTTGCCATCGGATGCGCGATACCATAATTCGCGGGATTTTACGTCGCCTTCATCATCACCGAACTTCGGCGTGATGACGACTTCTTTACGCGCCCAGACGCTGACCTGACGATCGTCGATCTGCTGTTTTTCTTCTACCGCTTGTTGCGGCACTTCAGCGGCGATTAATTGCCGCGCCGTGGTCGCTGGTGCTGAAAAGCCCAGGACAGCCATAAAAGCAGGAACAAGCCAAGGAGCTTTAAACGACATAGATTCAGTTCTCCGTAAGACGGGTGATGGCTGAGCGGAATAAACGGATGCCGTCGCCTTCGGCGCGGCGTGGTTCACGAGTCCAACGTGGGTGATTTTCCCAGCGCAGAAACCGTTCTGGATGTGGCATCAAACCAAAGACGCGGCCCGTGGGATCGCACACGCCAGCAATATCATCGGTTGAGCCATTCGGATTTGTGCCACTACTATAGCGCAGTGCAATCTGATGGCCTGCGTTCAACTTGGCGAGCACTTCCTTCGAAGCGACAAAACGTCCTTCGCCGTGAGCGACCGGTAATTCGATTTCTTCATCGTCTGGAATCCATGCGCAACGCTTCGAATCGCCGATCAGTCGCACCCAACGATCCGTATAAACGCCGGAAGTATTATCGGTCAACGTCGCATGTTGCGCGGTGTCGCCAGCGATGCGCGGCAATAAACCAGATTTAACCAACACTTGAAAGCCATTGCAGATGCCGATGGCAAAACCACCGCGATCAACAAAAGCTAATAATTGATCACGCAAGGCCGACATTAATTCATTCGCGAAAATACGACCCGAGGCCACATCATCACCATAACTAAAACCACCGGGGATCGCCAACACTTGATGCTGTCGCAGCAAGTCCGGTTTTTCACGTAAGCGATTCACATGTAAGATCGTGGCAGTCGCACCCACTGCCTCAAAAGCGTAGGCCGTTTCGACCTCACAATTGGTTCCTGCTGCACGTAACACCAACACTTTGGGCTTCATCCCGACTCCTGATGGAAGGCGGCATTGAAGCGAGAGAGCGGGGTTGGTCAATGTGGGGGTGGGACTGGGACCGTCCGACGTCCGATGTCCGATGTCTTGCGTGATCAAAGCAAAATAACGCTTGGGATGACTACCTTGCGGCGGCAAAAAGCTGCCGCCATTTTCAATTAAAATAGAAATTGAAATTCAATATTATTTGGCCCCAGCCTTTCTGCAGCTAGTTGATTTACTTACGTCTATGCCTTGGCATTCGAACAAGCAGGACATCGGACATCGGACATCGGACATCGGACATCGGACATCGGACATCGAACTCCCCTACTGCCGATCTATGACCTTCTCGCCCGCATCTTTCCCAACATACGTATGAAAATCGACTTCAATCCGGCGTTTGTCGGGATGATTGGTGCGCAGGATGACTTTTTCTTTGAGGTCACCCATGGGTAGGGTGCCGTCTGGGTTCTGGGCTTTGGCCGTGATCAGGATGCTGCCGTCGGCCTGGGTCACCGGAGAAAATTGCCAGATCAAGCCGCTGTAGTCGATGCCTTCTAGGCGCAGGCCGCCGCTGGGGGTTTCTTCGGGCACGCTGCTGACGCGGATACGCTTAAGCAAGCGCTGCGGTTCGTCTGGGCGAACTTTGGTGACATAGCGGTAAATATCATGCCACGAGCTGTCTTCTGGACGAATAGTCGGGTCCATGCCGACGCCAATGCTATCGATGTTGACGCTGGCGCGCACTTTCCACCACGCTTCCACTTCGATGGACTCTAAATCGGGGTCTGTTAGATAAATACTGACACCCACTCGTACCGGGCCTGAACGATTTTTATTATCGACGGCGATGGTCATCATGGTGGTGGCGTTCGGCAGTAAAAATCGGTCGGCTATTTCTAAGGTGGCGCAGGAACAGGTTGGATCGAGTAATTTGATTTTGACCGCGCGATCATGTGGATTTCGCACGGTGATCGTGGCCAGAAATGGTTCGCTTTCACGAATGGTGGGCGCGTGCGATGGATCTTCTACGTTGCGATTATCGAGCGCGAACATGGCGCAACAACAGAGCGATAATAATAAGACGAAACGCATGGCGACATTCCTTAACTCACGTTAATGCGATCAATTGAACGCTAGAGCGACACCACGGTTCACAACGCTCTCTGACTAGCTCGTCACGGTGGCTGACAACACCGCAGCAGCAAGGCGATCGGCCTCAATTATGTCGGCGGTGTGTGGTCGGTAACTCAACACTGCCAACAATGGAACCCCTGTCACCAACGGCAGTTCCGTTGATGCAGAACGAACGGCTAAACTATCAGCCACCATTTCGTGGAAATTGAGCACTAAACCAACGACACGCAAACCACGGGCGCGCGCCACGTTGACGGTCAGCGCGGTGTGGTTGAGTGTCCCCAAGTGTGGACGCGTAACGATCAACACTGGAAGCTGCGCAGCGGCAAACAAATCAGCCACGGTTTCGCGTGAGCTGGTCACTGGCACGAGCAAACCGCCGATGCCTTCGACTAAAACATCATGCTGATCAGCAGCCCGTGGACGACACGCATCAATATTGGCAAGCAACTGTGCTAACGACACCTGGGTAGACGCCGCTGCGGCAGCAAGGTGCGGCGAAGCTGGTTCGGGAAATTGCAGCGGACACACGGTGGCGAGCGGTTGCCCGTCCGCGCACAACGCGTGCAGCGCGCGGCCATCTTCGGCTAAACCATCAGCCCAACCGCCACAGGCCAGCGGTTTATGCAACCACACGCGCCGAGCCCGTGCCCGTAAGCCCTTGGCTAAACACTTGGTCACCTGCGTTTTTCCCACACCCGTATCGGTACCAATAATCCCAATCACCAGCGGCGAAGCGCCGTGATTTATCGCTGGAATCGAATCGCGCGGTGTTGACGAGGGCATGGCGTGGATTTAAGGAATCTTGGTTCTATCAGGAATTGCTTGGTACGGTAAACGACTATGCTGATCCTTCCGCTGCAGCAATCCGGAGACGCCGGTTGTTGGCACGCGCTCGCCGACCACGCAAGTCCCTCTGCCTCAAAGATTGGTTCCGCACCATGCCTACCTATGAATACGCCTGTCCTAAATGTGGCATCGTTGAAGCATTTCAATCCATTAAAGAAGACGCGCTGACCAAATGTCCGCAGTGCAAAAAAGCCAAAGTCCAACGCATGGTGTCTTTGGGCGGCGGCGTGATTTTCAAAGGTTCAGGTTTTTGGGAAACCGACTACAACCGCAGCAGCGACTACCAATCCAAAAGCAAAACCGAAAATGGTGGCGCGGCCAAAACCGACGCACCAGCTGCGACGCCTGCCAGCACCACTCCCGCCACGACACCAGCGCCAGCAACGACTAAAACGTCAACCGATGTCGCGCCGCAACCAAAAGCTCAAACCAAACCAGCAACGTTAAAACCGAAGTCGTAAGTCTTTAGAGTTACAATAATTAATTAAACCGACCGGAAGCCAACACCGGTGGTTGAATGGTTTTCAGAAAACCAAATTTTTTCAGTCGCCAGACTGCCTCGCACCACGCACAGTCCCTGGCCCAGTTTGACGGGCGCCACGCGACTGCGTCAATGTGACCAGGTCTAACCGCACGCCCACCACGGCATTCGCGGCTAATCAGGACAAATTGCCACAGAACCCGCAATTCGGTTCTGGCACGGGGCGTGCATAAGCGCTGGTCCCGCGCTCCCAAAGCGCCGGACCATTTCACTCGTTCATTCAACTCTTCATCAACGGCACCAACAGGAGATACCTCATGCCAGCTAAGACGATCGTCTTCAACGAAGCAGTGCGCGACAAGATTCGCAGCGGCGTTGAAAAACTCGCACGTACCGTAAAAGCCACCCTCGGCCCCAGCGGTCGTAACGTGGTCATCAACAAAAGCTGGGGCACGCCCCAGGTTACCAAAGACGGCGTGACCGTCGCGGAACAAATCGAATTCCGTTGCCCGTTCGAAAACATGGGCGCACGCATGGTGCGTGAAGTGGCTTCCAAAACCGGCACGCAAGCTGGCGACGGCACCACCACCGCCACGGTATTGGCTGAAGCCATCTACGCCCAAGGCCTCAAAGCCGTGACCGCCGGTGTGAACCCGCTCGACCTGAAAAAAGGTATCGACGCCGCGGTTGCCGCCGTCATCGCTCACTTAGAAAAACAAGCCACCAAAGTTAAAGGTGATTTCAAGATCATCGCCCAAGTCGGCACCATCAGCGCCAACAACGAAGAAGCGATTGGCAAACAAATCGCCGACGCGATGCAAAAAGTTGGTGAAGACGGCGTCATCACCGTCGAAGAAGGCAAAGGCCTGAAAGATGAAGTCGATGTCGTCGAAGGCATGCAGTTCGATCGCGGCTACGTCAGCCCGAACTTCATCACCAATGTCGACAACTTGTCCTCCGAATTAGAAAACCCGTACATCCTGATCAACGAAAAGAAGATCACTTCGGTGCAAGATTTAGTGCCGTTGCTCGAAAAAGTCGCCAAGGCCAATCGCAGCTTATTAATTATTGCTGAAGACGTCGAAGGCGAAGCATTGGCCACCATGGTGGTCAACAACATGCGCAAAGTATTGAAATGCTGCGCCGTCAAAGCACCTGGTTACGGCGATCGCCGCAAAGCCATGTTGCAAGACATTGCCACCCTCACCGGCGGCAAAGCCTTATTCGAAGATTTGGGCATCGAATTAAAGAATGTCGAATTGTCTGATCTTGGCACCGCTAAGTCAGTCAAAGTTGAAAAAGAAAATACCACGCTCATTGAAGGTGCTGGCAAGCGCAATGACGTTCAAGGTCGTATTAAAGAAATCCGCAAGGAAATCGAAAATACCAAGAGCGACTACGATCGTGAAAAACTGCAAGAACGCTTAGCCAAATTGGCTGGCGGCGTTGCGGTGATCAAAGTTGGCGCGGCTACCGAAGCCGAAATGAAAGAACGTAAAGATCGCGTCGACGACGCGCTGCACGCAACCCGCGCAGCCGTAGCCGAAGGCATCGTCGCTGGTGGCGGAACTGCTTACCTGCGTGCGATTGACGCCATCGATAAATTAAAATTGGAAGGCGACGTCAAACACGGCGCGGATATTATTAAAGCCGCTCTGCGTTTACCGATCATCACCATTGCTGAAAACGCTGGCCAAGAAGGCGAAGTCATCGCCAATCGCGTCCAGAAAGAAAAAGGCAATATCGGCTACAACGCTAAGACCGGCGAATACGTCGACTTAGTCAAAGCTGGCGTTATCGATCCAGTCAAGGTGTCGAAGAGTGCGCTCATCAATGCGACCTCCGTGGCAACCTTACTGCTCAATACCGAAGCCATGATCGCTGAGATCAAGGAACCCAAGAAAGCTTCTGGCGGCGGCGGTGGAGATCACCACGACGAAGGCGGCGGCATGGGCGGCGGTATGGGTGGAATGGGCGGCATGGGTGGAATGGGCGGGTTCTGATTTCAGTCGGGGGGACACCCCCCGACAACGGTCCTTCGGACCTGCCCCCCTTTCCGACTACGGCTCCCTTTCTGCTTAGATGACAGTCTCTTTTTTTCATTTACTAAA
>CANETI010000145.1 GCA_947440715.1 Planctomycetota bacterium
CGGCACGCCGTTGGCGCTGGGTTATCATACCGGACATTGGGAGGTGGCTTTATTGGTTCAGGCGGCAGCGGAAGAATTACGCATAAATAATGTTATACCCTTTGCCGGGGCCGTCACCGATCCGTGCGATGGTCGCTCACAGGGCACCACCGGTATGCTTGATAGTTTGCCTTATCGCAATGATGCGGCGATTGTGTTACGTCGTTTAATTCGTTCGCTGCCCACACGCAAAGGCGTGATTGGTGTCGCGACCTGCGATAAGGGTGCGCCCGCCATGTTAATGGCGTTGGCCGGTTGTCGCGATCAGCCGGCATTATTTGTTCCAGGCGGCGTGACCTTACCGCCAACCATCGGTGAAGATGCTGGCACCATTCAATCCATCGGCGCACGTTATGCGCATGGCACAATTAGTTTAAAAGATGCGGCAGAAATGGGTTGTCGTGCCTGCGCAACCCCAGGCGGTGGGTGTCAATTTTTAGGCACTGCAGCGACCATGCAGGTTATCGGCGAAGCGCTCGGTTTAGCTTTGCCACATGCGGCTTTAGCTCCTAGTGGTCAAGCCGTGTGGTTGGAATTAGCCCGCGCCAGCGCGCGCACCTTATTATTTCAACGCTCTATCGGTATGAAGGCGCAGGATATTTTAACTCCCGATGCGATTCACAATGCCATGGCGGTCTACGCGGCGGTTGGTGGATCGACTAATGCTTTATTGCATCTGCCAGCGATTGCGCATGCAGCCGGATTACCACGTCCCACCCGTGACGATTGGCTGTCCTTAATGCGCCGCGTACCGCGCTTAGTTGATGCGTTGCCAAACGGCCCCAGTAATCACCCAACGGTTCGTGTGTATTTAGCCGGTGGCGTACCTGAAGTAATGTTGCATTTACGCGATTTAGGATTGCTCAAACTCGATGTGCTCACCGCTACGGGCCGCCGATTAGGCGATGTCTTGTCCTGGTGGGAAGGTAGCTCGCGGCGTCAGGCGCTACGCGATCGATTAAGCAGCGACGGGATTAATCCAGACGACGTCATCATGGGGGCAACCCGTGCGCGCGAACGCGGCATGACTGGTACGATCGCATTTTTAACTGGAAATTGTTGTCCCGAAGGTGCGATTATCAAAGCGACGAGTATCGATCCCAGCGTCGTCGACGCCGATGGCGTTTATCGCAAAACGGGACCCGCTCGTGTCTTCGTGCGTGAACGTGACGCCGTCGCGGCAATAAAAGGTCTGAGTGATAAACCAGTCAAAGCCGGTGACATCGTCGTGCTCTGTTGCGGTGGCCCATTGGGCACGGGTATGGAAGAGATTTATCAAATTACATCTGCGCTTAAACATATTCCTTATGGTAAGCATGTAGCGGTAATAACGGATGCTCGATTTAGCGGCGTCAGTACGGGTGCCTGTATTGGTCATGTTGGTCCAGAAGCATTAGCCGGTGGTCCCATCGGTAAATTGCAAGATGGCGACGTGATTCGCATCGTGGTGGATCGTAATCAGCAAGAAGGCCGCGTCGATTTCATCGGGGACCGTCACGGTGAAAAAGGACAAGCCTGGGGCGACGCAGAATTGCTTCGTCGCAGCTCTCGCGCCGATCTTGCTGCGCATCCCGCCTTGCCAGCCGACACGAAAATGTGGGCGGCATTGCAACAATTAGGCGGCGGAACCTGGGGTGGTTGCGTATATGATGCGGATGCGTTAGTAACAGCATTGTCTCAAGTTGCTGTTCGGTCATAATTAAAACCAAGCAGTGGCGTCCCCGCCGAAAGGATATCGATGAAGTACATTGAAGCGCCACGTTTGCTGGCCGCCTTAGGTCCGCAACCGTTATGGATGCTCTATAAATGTATTCCCGTATGGGAAGAATCGGAAGAGCTATTTATCGTTGGCTGGAAAATATTGGATGCTAACGCACGCGAAGATCTTCAATTAATGTTTGGTAAATCAATCAAACAAATCGGAACGGATGACCAAGAGGCATTGGAAGCGCTCATTAAGGGGCATGCAGCTGATCAACCGATTTCGGAGTTGATGTAATTTGAGCCAATGGTGCCGGGCGTTTGCTGACGATCTTGTGCCATTGGCATTCATTGGCCCCAAAAAAATATGATCACGGCTTCCCAACGTTTAAGCAAATCAACAATCCTTTAGCATTTCGCGCATAAATTCTTCCATGGGATAGCACTGGCGTGGTCCAAGCCGTTCCGCCCAATACCTGTGCTCGTGCTAATTCCGTATAAACTTTTGGATTTGCTTCAGCGACAATTAATTCCCCGGTTAGCGTCAATATAATTAGGCGTTTATCAGCTAAAATAAGCGATCCACGAATTGGTGTCGTCCACACTTGTGCGCCGGTGGTGGCATTTAGGCAACCAAGTTGGCCGTCATCTTTGTTCACGCGTCCTGTGAAGCCATAAAAATGACCGTCTAATAAAACCGAGCTAGCTAGATGATTGCCAAGTTCTTTATTATTCCAAATTTCAGTGGGTTCACCGTTAGCGGGCAGGGTGTAGAGTGACGAACCCAATCCATGACCCGTGGAGAGGAATAGTTTGTTACCAGCAATCTGATCGCTGATGATAATCGGATCGGGTGAATTTTCGCCGAAGCTGGTTTTCCAGGGAATCGTCCAGCGCACCGTGCCGGTGGTTAATTCCACGCCACGTAATGCGGTTTCACCAAACATGGCGAGCATCGCGGTGTCACCTTGTTGATAGCGCACAGGGCTGGCGTAACCGCTGACACCTTTGCCGGAATTCCACACGATGGCTCCGTCGCTTTGCTTTAATGATAAGCCATTATTTCCGACATTAAAAATAACCTGGTCATTCGCAATTAATGCAGAACTGGCATAGCCCCATTTTGGACGTGTCGTGCCAGCGGTGACGGCATCCACTTGCCAACGCGGCGTGCCGGTGGTCGCATCTAAGCAATAAATTAAGCCGGATTTACTGAGGGTGTAAACGGCGCCATTATATACGGTTGGCGTGGAACTGGGGCCGCCCGGATAATATTTCGGATCCAATGGCGCAGCAAAAACGTGTTTCCATATCACGGTGCCGGTTAGTGAGTCTAAGCACCACACCGTGTCTTTGTTGTCGGTGTTGCCCATGGTGTAGAGCTTACCGTTGGCAATGGACACCGATGAGTAGCCCAGTCCGACCTCGGCCTGCCATAATTTTTGTGGGCCTTCCGCAGGCCAAGTGTGTGTCCAGGCAGTTTCGGTGCTGATGCCATTGCTGTCAGGTCCGCGAAATTGCGGCCAATCCGCCGCGTATGCGGACATACCAGTGAGGGTTAGCGTGGTGAGGGCAGATAATAGAGCGTGGCGCATAGGTATGATTAACGGTTGCCGATCCAAGGTGTTGTCAACGCCTGTTGTTTCGTCGCTTTGGTCGACGCATTGGGCGTGAGTATGGTTGCGGTATCCGCATTCAGTTGGAGCATGTCGCTCGTGAGTACACCACATCAAGTTAATGTTGCTCTTGGCGAGCGCAGTTACCCCATTCACATCGGCGCTGGTTTATTGGCGCAAGCGGGAGCGTTAATCGCACCACTCATTAAAGGCAGTAGGGCGTTGGTTATTGCGGACGCGACCGTGGCAAAGCACCACGGCACGACGCTGACGGCTTCTCTGAACAGTGCCGGTATTGCGCATGCGTTAGTGACATTTCCGGCTGGAGAGCCAAGTAAATCGCTCAGCACGGCGGATTTATTATGGCAGGCGTGCGCCGCAAACCACATTGATCGCAGCGGTGCCATTATTGCATTTGGTGGCGGCGTCAGTGGTGATTTAGCCGGTTTCGTTGCCGCTGCTTGGATGCGTGGCATTAATTTTATTCAAATTCCGACGACATTATTGGCGATGGTTGATTCCAGCGTCGGTGGTAAAACCGGCGTCAATAGTGCGGCGGGTAAAAATTTAATTGGCGCTTTTAAACAACCACGTTGCGTGGTGATAGATCCGCGGCTGGTAAGTACCATGGACGGTCGTGAATATCGTGCGGGTTTGGCCGAAGTGTTAAAGTATGGCGTCATTAAAGATCCTAATTTCTTTGCTTGGCAAGAGGCTCATGCGGAGGCATTAGCGACAGGTGATCCAACGGCAGTGGCCTACGCGGTGGCCGAAAGCTGTCGTATCAAAGCGTGGTACGTTGGCGAAGACGAAACCGAGCAAGGCGTGCGCGCCCATCTTAATTATGGCCATACATTCGGTCATGCGTTAGAGCGTGAAACCAAGTACACGCGTTATTTACACGGTGAAGCCGTTGGTATCGGTATGCGGATGGCGGCGAATCTCGCGCAGCGCTTAGGTTTGCTAAAAGACGCAACGTTAGTTGCACGTCAGCATGCGTTGTTGCAACGCTACCAATTACCGTTGGCACACACGACGGACCATAAATCGGCACTCGCCGAAACCCTGACCAAGCATTGTCTCTTGGATAAAAAAGTCGCTGCAGGCCGCATGCGCTTTGTCTTGCCCACGGCCATGGGGATGGTTGAGACGCACGAAATTATTGACGGTGCGGCAGTGGCGTCGGCGTTCGCGTCGGCTTTTGAATAATCGTTGGCCTTGATACCGCGCACGACTTTTGATTGGTGTGGCAGTCTCAACATGAGCTTTTAGTGGGTAATTAAATGTGCTTTCGACGGTATTCTAATCCGATGAGGTACCGCAACGTGCAGGCAGCAATGATTTCACCTCAAGCGCTATTAATTCTCTGGTTAGTTTTAGCTAGTTTTATGCCGCTGATCGGTCAGGAAGCTTGTCGCATTCAGGTGATTGATAAACAAACCAAATGGCCGGTGCCCTTGGTTATTTTGCGCACCACGGGGCAGGTGGTTTATGTTACTGATAATGCCGGGGTGGTGGCATTTGATCAGCCGGAATTAATGGGGCAGGAAGTGTGGCTCGACATTCATAGTCCAGGGTATGGCGTACCAGCGGATGGTTTTGGTAATCGTGGTGTTCGCGTGACGCCCAAACCTGGGGCGACCATTATTATTCCGGTTGAACGTTGGTCGCTGGCCAAGCGCATTGGCCGATTGACGGGCGGCGGATTATTTGCTGAGAGCCAACGTTTTGGTGACCATCACGACTGGCAGGAAACCGACATTATTGGTTCGGATAGTGTGCAGTGCGTGCCGTTTGCAGGGGAATTATTTTGGTTATGGGGCGACAGCAACGTGTCTGGATATCCGCTGGGCATCTTTACCAGTTCGGGCGCACGATCGGCAATCCCGAAAGGTGAGTCATTGGTGCCGCCACTCAAATTGCCGCTGACTTATTTTCGCGACACCAAGGGTAAGCCACGTGGCATCGCGCCATTATCAGGGAAAGGTCCGACGTGGATTTTTGGTTTAATTTCGTTGCAGGATGACAGCGGGAAGGAACGAATCGGTGGTTATTATTCTAAAATTGAGGGCATGTTAGATGCGTACGAAACAGGTCTGACCGTTTGGAATAACGAACAACAACAATTCGAACGTCAGCGTGTGGTGTGGGAAAGGAGCGCGGGAAAACCGACGCCGAAAACCGTACCGGATGGTCAGGCATCGTTGTGGCATGAAGCGCCAGGGAAGATCTGGATGCTATTCGGAAATCCATTTCCGATAATGCGCTGCGAAGCCACCTTTGCCGCGTGGTCTGATCCAGCGCGTTGGGAGGCGCTGACACCGCAATCGCATGCCGTCGATGCGACTGGCGCAAAAATTATTCCGCACACGGGTGCCATCGGTTGGCATCCGTGGCGTAAACGATGGGTGACCGTATTTATGCAACGTGATGGCAAACCGTCATCGCTTGGTGAAGTATGGTACGCCGAATCCGATTTGCCCACTGTCCCATGGGGTACCGCGGTGAAGATTCTTAGTCACGATAATTACACATTTTATAATCCGCGTTTGCACCTGGAGTGGACCGCCGCTGGCAGTCCACAGCTTTATTTTGAAGGCACGTACACGACGTTATTTACCAATAAACAAACACCGACACCGCGCTACGATTATAATCAGATGCTCTATCGGATAGATTTGGATGATCCGGCATTTGCTGCCGCTAAGCCATAAACTCGACCGTGAGCACGGTTGGTTTTGTCGCGCATTATTTGGTGCTGTTCAATTCTTTCTGCATCGTTGTCAAATCGAGTGCCTTTTCCCAGCGAGAGACGACGATGGTGGCAACGCCATTGCCAATGAAGTTGGTGAGCGCGCGCATTTCGCTCATAAAACGATCGACGCCGAGAATCAGCGCTAATCCCGCAACAGGAATATCTGGCACCACGGCTAAGGTTGCCGCCAAGGTAACAAAGCCTGCGCCAGTGACGCCGGAAGCACCTTTGCTGGTTAGCATAGCGACACCAAGAATGGTTAATTCTTGCGTCAGTGTGAGCGGAATATCGAGCGCCTGTGCGACAAATAAAGCCGCTAAGGTCAGGTAAATATTTGTTCCGTCGAGATTAAACGAATAACCTGCGGGTACGACTACACCAACGACACTCTTTGCGCATCCCAGGCGTTGCAGTTTTTCCATTAACCTGAAAAAAGCAGTTGCCCGCCTCCTCTAGTCGCATTCGACTGGAAAAATGCAATCATCCTCTCCGTTTCCCGTTCACCCATTTGGTGAGGGGGTAATTCCGTCAGAAATTACGCCTCCTGAGTCGGTGTTGGTGCAGACGCCA
>CANETI010000146.1 GCA_947440715.1 Planctomycetota bacterium
AGCATTATGGTGATAGTTCGCTCAAAATGAGTTGGGGCGATGGTTATCCAACGGTAATTAAAGCCGTTTCGACGGGTGGAATTTATTCAGCTGCCAAAGGCAAGGGCCTGACATTTATGGCACCGGCCGATCCCATATTGCGTCAATTAAAAGTATGGGTGGGTGCACACGATACGAAGGGGACCATCACCGCTACCGTGAGCGACAATTCGTCACGTCCCTTCACTGACACCTTCGATTCGTCAAAGGGCAAGAAAAATCAAGTCTATACTATTCTTTATCGTTCGGATAAACCAGGACAGACACTAACGATTAAATATGAACCGCCAGGTGGTGATGATTCCGGCAATATTACGGTGCAAGCCGTCGCGTTAGATGAATTCGGCGATGGGAAACGCCGTTTCATTATGGGTGTTAACCTGGAAGGGGAATCGCAACAGATCGATGGTAATCCATGGTTGGGTCAGAAAGAAGCCAGTGCTTTTGGCTTCCAGGTCAAAAATGATCGTCGCGTATCGGTTGGTAGCGAGCCTAAACCAGCTGTTGATGCGGCGATGAAAAAAATGTTAAATATGGGCATCGCAGCGCGCGGGGGCGAGTTGGAAATAAGTCAAAAATTAGGGAATGGGAAATATGAAGTGACGGTCTACATGCTTGAGACCGTGATTAAAAACTCACATTTATTTGATGTGCGCGTTAATGATGTCTTCTTGTCGGATATCGGCCAATTAGACAAAGGTGAGTGGGCCGCTTATGGTCCGGTGCTGGCCACAGTGGATGTTGGTACTTTAACGTTGGCAACCGTTACGAAAAAAGGCACGCCCCAATTAATGGGCTATTCGGTTTATGCTCCTGCACGGCAAAAGGGCGTACGAACTAATGCCTTTCCGAATGGTGTTGCGCATGCGATTCCTGGGATGATTTATCTGGCTAATTTTGATAACGGTGGTGTAGGCAAAGCCTTTCACGAACCGACAGACGGAAAGGGTAATGAAGGCGGGGCCTATCGCGCCGGACCGGTGGATATTGGTGATACGGGTGGAATTCCCGTCATTGGTTGGATCAACCGCGGCGAGTGGTTGCGTTACACCACGTCGGTTGCTGAGGTGGGTACGTATTCGGTTAAAGTTTCATTTTCCAAAGACCCAGCTTCTGTCCTCGATCCAGCGGGTGAATCCGTAAGCATGGAAATAGACGGTAAGCCGGTGGGCATACCTGGGATTATTACGCAGACAGTTAATTGGGGTACGTTTAAAGACGCCGATTTAGGCACCGTCACGCTTAGTGCTGGTATTCATGATTTACGCCTGCTCTTTAACGGCAGTTTTAATGCGAAAACGATTACTTTAACTAAAACGAACTGAAGCTAATCATACTCAGGGTTATTTATTCAACGACGATGGAGTTAATGGATTGCCACGAAGTCCAGCGTTTTGCGCTAATGCCAGTACGGCATAACTGGCATCGGTAACGACTTTTTGCCATGCCGCCTCACCGCACGCAATGCGGTCGAGGTCGGCTTCGAGTCGAACGGTGTAATCAACATCAATAAAATTACCGCCGTAATGGCGAATAAGAAAATCGGTGACCGACATGCCTAATGGAGTGGCAAAAAGTTTCCGTAGTTTCTCGCCCACATACTGACGCTCTAAAATCGTGCGCATTATCGCGGCATAGGTAGAAGGGCGACCGATGCCTTCTTTTTCCAACTTTTTAATTAATGAGGCCTGAGTGTAACGGGGTGGCGGTTTGGTGCTGCGTTCTTGCGCCGCAAGTTCTTTGAGGTCAACGACATCACCAATGTTTAATAGCGGCAATTCACCAGCAAATTCATCATCGTCACTTCTTTCCCCCATTTTATCTTTGGCCGATTTACCCCGTTTCTTTTTTGCCACTTCGTCGGTTTCGTCGCCGCCAGTTAATTTGCGCCATCCATCGAACAATACGACTTTTCCCTTTGCCTGAAAAATTCCCATGGCTTGCGCGGGTTGACCTTCAACTAACCAAGTCCCAGGAGCACAGGCAATATCGATGGTAGTTAATTGATCGCGCCCACTCGCCATTTGACTCGCAATAAAGCGATTCCAAATGAGCTGATACAATTTCCCTTCCGTCGTGGCGCCCAACGCATCTGGACCTGTTTCGGCGTGCGTTGGGCGAATGGCTTCATGCGCTTCCTGCGCATTAGCCGCCTTGGTTGCGTGATGTACATTTTGCGCGGGTAAATACGCGGGTTTGAAGCGAGCTTTAATTAAAGAACGTGCGGCCGTAATGGCTTCAGGCGATAACGACACCGAGTCCGTACGGTGGTAGGTAATATGTCCGCCTTCAAATAAGGTCTGTAATAACTTCATAGTCTGATCGGGATTTAATCCCAGTCGAACCGATGCGGCTTGTTGCACGGTTGCCGTGGAAAATGGTGCAGGCGGATGGCGCGCTTGTTCGCGGCGATCACAGCCATGGACTATCCAGGCTTGCTTGCGGCACCAAGTCACCGTTTTTTCTGCGATGGCACGATCCGTCAGACGTTGGCCTAACGTTTCGCCCTTCCAGGTAATTAAACGAGCCGTAAATGGTGGTGGGGTCCCAGGCTTTTCTACCAATGCCGACAGAATAAAATAATCCACCGCATTAAATTTTCCAATTTCTCGTTCGCGTTCGGCAACAAAACGTAAAGCCACGGACTGAACTCGCCCAGCGCTACGAGCATCTTTCCCTAAACGGCGTAAGGTCGGCGAGACCAACCACCCCACCACGCGGTCGAGCACTCGTCGTGCTTGCTGCGCGTCAACCAAATGACTGTCTAATAAACGCGGATTGGCAACTGCCTTGACCACGTCGGCCTTGGTCAGTGCATGAAATATCACGCGCCGATAAGGACGCTTGCCCAACACTTGACTCAAATGCCAAGCGATGGCCTCCCCTTCACGATCAGGGTCAGTTGCCAGTAAGACCTCTTCCGCTTCATCAGCCAAGCGCTTGAGATTGGCAATGGCATCGCGGCTGCGCTCCAACGGTTCATAGTGCGGCTCAACTCGCCCATCTTGAAAGCCAATGGCCAGATCTCCGCTCATCGGCAAGTCGCGCACATGACCGTACGAAGCCGCAACTTGATAATCGCGCCCAAGGAATTCGCGAATCTTTCGTGTTTTGTTGGGCGACTCGACAATCAGCAGTTTCATGATGGCTCGAATGATGGGGCGTCAGCGCTGACCACAACTACCGGCCAGTGGTTATCAGAACCCGCGTGAATAGCTGTGACCTGTTGTGGAGAGAGGAGTTACCGGCGTTGATGGAAAGCACGCCGCAAGTTGGCAATGCATCAAAACACGAGGTATGATAACCGATGTTTCTTCTTCAGAATTCCATTAATCTCGTTTCATGGTTCAACCTGGCCAAGATATGCTAATACAGCCTGCGAATGAGATGAACCGCCTGCAAGCGTTACGAGCATTAGGCATTTTAGATACGACAGCAGAATCGTGCTTTGATGAAATCGTGGGGGCCGCCGCGTTAGTGTGCAAAGTTCCCATTTCGCTGATTAGTTTAGTCGACGAGCACCGCCAATGGTTCAAGGCTCGAGTTGGTTTAGAGGCTGTTCAAACGCCACGCGATGTCGCATTTTGCGCTTATACTATTTTGTCGCCAGACACCATGTTAGAAGTATCAGATGCAACCAACGATCTGCGTTTTAGCGATAATCCATTAGTGACCAGCGACCCGAATATTCGTTTCTACGCGGGGTTTCCGCTAGCAGATGTAAATGGATATGCATTTGGCACATTGTGCGTTATTGATCGTGAGCCACGCACCTTAGAAAATTGGCAACGAGAGGTATTAAGTACCCTCGCGCGGCAAGTGATGCGGTTATTAGCGGCACGCGCATCCGCACGGCAATTAGACGTGTGGTATGATCAAAAAGAGCGCTCGACCATGATGAAACAAGTGCATGAAAGCATGACTCGTTTTGATTTAGTAGTTAGTGGCGCAGCGATGGGAATTTGGGAGACTAAATTTGATCCCACCTGTTGGGAGTCGCAGATCACCAATGATTTGCCTTTTTATTGGTCGCCACGATTTGCCCAAATGATGGGCTATGACAGCAGTGAATTTCCACCGCGTCTGGAATCATGGTTAACCGCATTACATCCTGATGATCGGCAACCAACGCTACAATCCATCCACGCATTTCTTGCCTACGGTTTGCCCTACAAAGTAGACTATCGTCTTAAAAATAAAAACGGAGAATACCGCTGGTATCAATCCAATGGCCAAGCGGAACGTGATGCGCATGGGCGTCCAATAAGAGCTGCTGGTTCGATGGCTGATATTACCTCGCGTAAACGCGATCAAGAGTTATTAGAAAAAACCAGAGCCCAATTAATCGACGCAATTGCTAATATTGATTCTGGCTTTGCCATGTACGATCAGAATGATCATTTAATCATCGCGAATCAACGCTTTGCCACGTTGTATGGCATTGAATTATCCTCAATTCCGCCAAATACGCCATTCTCACAAGTACTCGCCTCACTTAAATCGATTGGTGCATTGAACACGATCGCGGATGCCGATGGTTGGATAAGTGACCAAATAATAAATCATTTAGCCCCAGGCTCCGATCAAGAATATCATTTTTCAAAAAATTGGGTGCGAATCAGCGAGCGTCGCACTGCAGATGGTGGCATAGTTTCCTTACATACCGATGTTTCGGCGTTACACGAAGTGGCCGACGTTCAACGCAAAGCACGTGGAATTGCCGAACAGGCGACACAAGCGAAGGCAGAATTTCTTGCCACCATGAGCCATGAATTACGCACGCCCATGAATGGCGTGATTGGCATGACAAATTTGTTGCTTGAAACAGAATTAACTAACGAGCAACGTGATTTCGCCCAAACCGCCCGCGAATGTGGCGACAGTCTCTTGTCACTGATCAATGAGATTCTTGATTTCAGTAAAATCGAAGCTGGGCAATTGGTTTTAGAACAAATTCCATTTAATCCACGTCGATTAGCAGAAGAGTCCATCGCCTTGTTTGCTAATCAGGCGCAGGAAAAAGGCCTGGAAATTATCTGCGAAGTGAGCGCAGATATTCCGAAGAAAGTGTTAGGCGATCCAACGCGATTACGCCAAGTGATTGTGAATTTAGTCGGTAATGCGATTAAATTTACTGAACGTGGGGAGGTAGTGTTATCACTATTACGTGAGCCGAGTGAAAACGATCAAGTGCCAATCAATATCATTATTCGTGATACGGGTATTGGTATTTCGGCAGACGACCGCCAGCGTTTATTTAAGCCATTTTCTCAAGCAGACAACACCACCACGCGAAAATATGGTGGAACAGGATTAGGATTAGTGATTTGCCAACGAATCGTGACTTTAATGGGCGGCGAGATCAGCCTGCACAGTGATGTCGGAGTTGGCAGCACCTTTACCTGTCACATCTCTTTCAAAGAAGCTGATGATAGTGAGGCCTCGTTATTTACCCAGGATTTAATCGGACGACATGTGATAATTGCGGCGGGACATGCCACGGCACGACGAGTACTGCGCGATCAATTATTGGCTTGGGGAATGACCTGTGATGAAGCCTCTTGTGAAAGTGATATTCAAAACAGCATAAATTTTAAGAGGCCAGCCTTAATCGTTATTGATAACGATATTCAAAATGGAGCTTTGGTTGTAGGGCAAACGGTTCGCGCTCAACAAGCACAAATTCCTTTAGTCTTAATAACCGGTGCAGCCCATCGTGGTATGGCAGCAAACGCACAAGCGGTTGGTTTTACCGGATTTCTTACCAAGCCAATCCGCCAAGCACAATTATTCGACTGCTTGCAGTTAGTGTTTGAGCAATCATGCCGCGCAACAGAACAGAAAGAATCGATCCAAACAACTTTAATTACCCGGCACACCCTAGCGGAAGATATTTCGCTGCGACGAGTGCTGGTGGTGGAAGACAATGCCGTAAATCGTCAAGTTGCCGTCATGATGCTCGGAAAGTTAGGGTGTCATTGCGATATTGCGACCAATGGCAAAGAAGCCGTTGAGGCGCTCACAAAACAAAGTTACCAAATCGTATTCATGGATTGCCAAATGCCAATTATGGATGGATTTGAAGCAACCAAAATGATTCGACAGGCAGAAATGGGTCAACGTCAGACACGTATTGTTGCGTTGACCGCAAATGCTATGGCATCAGACCGTGAAAAATGTTTAGTGGTGGGGATGGATGATTATCTCTCCAAGCCGGTTAAAATGACAGAATTAGCAGACGCCCTCAAACGTTCGGTTCAAGCGCCTCAACGAGAAATAGAACACGACGAAGTAAGTTCGCAGCCACAACAAGCAGAGATAGATGATAACGTATTATTCAAACTGCGCGAAACGACTGATCGCGAAACCGTGCGGACCGTGATCGGCATTTTGCGGGATGAATTACCAAATATTACAGCGGACCTAGAATTAGCGATTGCACGACATGACACCATTGGACTGGCACGTTTAGCTCATCGTCTAAAAGGGACTACCGGCAGCCTGGGATTAATTCGTCTGCAAATAGTATCCCAAGAGATGGAAACCGCGGCCCGGGCCAACTTACTTGCCCGGGCTGCAAACCTTGGTCGCAACATGGTAAAAACGATCCAAGAAGTTATTCCGTTATTAGAAAATCATC
>CANETI010000147.1 GCA_947440715.1 Planctomycetota bacterium
AATTGAAGATGCCAAAGCCAAACAAGTTGAATGTTTACGCGAATTATCCCGCATTGAAGCCGAGCAAGGCCGCGTGGTGAGCGCGCGCAATGCCACCGATGAACGCCGCAAACGTTTAGAAGATCGCACCGGCGGACAAACTGACGCCCTTGGACATGCACGTGTGGCCGAAGCTGGTGCGCAATCAGCATTAGGCGCTTTAATTACTGGCGCTGCAGCATTGCACTCAAAATTGGATGAACACATCCGTGCCCGTGAAACCGCGCTAGCCGAAGGCAATCGCCTCGACAGTGAGCTAAACGAAATTCGCCATCAAGAAGCACGCGCCGAAACCGGCATGCGCATGTTGCAAGAACAAGAAAAACGCGCCGAAGGCGTATTTCGCGGGGTTAAAGACGTCTTGCAGCAAATGGATAAATTCCCAGGCATCGTCGGCATGGTCGCTGACTTATGTCGCGTGCCTGATGATTATGTGATTGCCATTGAAACCGCTTTAGGTGGACAAGCGCAAAATATTATCACGGAAACGCAAGAAGCCGCGCGCGACGCGATTAACTTCTTGAAACGCGAACGTCGTGGCCGCGCCACATTCTTACCACTCAATGATATTCGTGGCGAAGAACGCCTCGATCAACGCTTGTTACGTGAACCCGGCGTCGTTGGTTTAGCGAGTCGATTAATCGACTATGATGAACATTACCGCAACGCTTTTGAACATTTGCTCGGCAACGTATTAATAGTTGAAACGCTTGACCATGCGATCGCCTTACGACGCAATAATCGTATGTCCTGCCGTCTCGTCACGCTGGATGGCGATGTCGTCAACGCCGGTGGTGCCATGACCGGCGGTCGCCAACAAGGTGGCGACAATGGCGGATTAGTCTCGCGCAAAAATGAAATTCGTAAGTTAGAAGAACAACTCGCTGACTTAACAGGACGTAAACAAAAAGTTGGTACCGACCGCGACCAAGCGAAGAAAGATGCTTTTGAACGGTCGATGCGTGTGGAAGAAACTCGGCGCGAAATTCAACAAACCGATCGCAATGTTGGCGAAGCAAAAGCCGATTTGATGAAAACCGAACGCGACCGTTTGCATTTGGAAAGTGCCACCAGCAGCTTCGGTGCCGAACTGCAAGAAATTGCCGCGGAAATCGCTGCCATTGATGGCGAATCGCGCGACTTATTAGGCCAACGTGAATGGTTTGCTGCGCTGAATAAGAAACTCGAAAATGATATCGCTGCGATGCAGGGCAATTTGGACGGCAAAGCCGCCAAACGAAATCAGGCACAAGACGATGTCAGCAATTTACGCGTCAGCGTTGCGACCACCCACGAACGCCAAGAAGCCGTCCGTAATCATCTCAGCCATTTGGTGCGCAGCTTACAAGAATTAGAAGATCAAAAAACCGAGCGCGAACGTCGCTTAGTTGGCTTAGATGCCAAACGCGCAGAGCTACGGCAAATTGCGGAAGAAAACCAAGCGATCTTTGATGTCGAATCCAAACAAGTCGCCATCCTGGCCGAGCATTTAGATAAATTAATTAAAGAACGCGACGTCACGCGCAACAGCGTCGAATCAGAACGCCAGGAAGCTCGTGCGCTTACCACTCGCCAACGCGGCATCGAACACGAGAAAAATCAACTCGATGTCAAAATCGGTGAAGCCAATGTGCGCATCGAAGGCCTATCACAACGTATATTAGACGATTACCAACTCGATCTGGTCGAAGCGTTCAGTAATTACCAACGCCCAGAAGACCTCGACTGGCCAAAATTACGCCATGAACTTGCACAAACCGAAAAAGAACTCGCCTCATTGGGACCGGTTAATTTATCCGCCATTGATGAATTAGAAGAAGTCCAAGCGCGCGAGACTTTCCTCGACAAGCAATTCAACGATTTGACCCACGCACAAAATAAACTGCGTGAAATTATTGAACAGATCAACGACATTAGTCGCAAGCTGTTTGAAAATACGTATCGCGAAGTACGCAAAAACTTCCAAGAGTTATTCCGTAAATTGTTCGGTGGTGGTAAAGCCGACTTAGTGCTGGAAAAACCAGAAGCGTGGGAAGAAACGTTGCCCGATGGCCAGGTCATCAAGCATAAGCCACAGCCGCTCGATATTTTAGAAGCCGGTCTCGAAATTGTCGCCCAACCTCCAGGCAAGAATCCTAAAATTATTACGCAATTATCCGGCGGTGAAAAAGCACTAACCGCCATCGCGCTGTTGTTTGCCGTCTACCAGACCAAGCCCAGCCCGTTCTGTATTCTCGACGAAGTCGACGCCCCACTCGATGAATCCAATGTCGATGTGTACTGCAACATGCTGCGGGAATTCGTGAAGGATTCCCAGTTCATCGTCATCACCCATAAAAAGCGCACCATGCAACGCGTCGACGCCATCTATGGCATCACGCAGAATGAACCCGGCGTCTCGACCAAGATCAGTGTCAAATTTGAAGACATCGGCAAACTCGGCGACACCGAAGGCGTGGAAGGCGAATTATCCGCTACGGTTCAAGGCGCGGGACCGTATTCGAAATGATTGGATTTGACGGACGGACCGACGGACAGACCGACCTGTCCGATGTCCGATGTCCGATGTCCTGCGTGGTTGATTATTAACCGACCACGTGAGGCTTTTTCCCGACTGCAAAAAGGCTGGTGCCAATTTCCGAAATAAGTGCGCCAAACTTACGAATGTTGGCCCCAGCATTTCTGCAGCTACTGCTAATTCGCCCGTATCAAAATTGACACCCAATCAGGCAAGACGTCGGACATCGGACATCGGACAAGTCTGTCGGTCCGTCCGTCCGTCGAGCTGCCAAGTCTTATCAATTCTATTTCGGCAACAACGTCAACGTCATACGACGAACATCCATCACCGATTTTCCTGGGATTTTTAAAGCCCGTAAGGTCAATGCGCCTGCACCTTTTTGCAAGGTGATGACACCAACATCGAGTGATTTAAATGGCTTCATTTGAGATTCACCGTTGGGACGGGGGATGGTATCTTGGTTGGTATTCAGCGGTGGATTCCACAATGTTGTGACGGTGGTTTGTAAACGCGCATCATGGAAACTGAGTTCAATGGTCGATCCAGGGTCTGCACAGGTGTAATCCATATCGACTTGGTAGCGACCACTGGTGATGACATTGATTAACCACACCATCGAATCGTCGGTGGCTGTCCAATTGACAAAGTAAGAACAGTTGGGCGCGTTGGAGCTGCGCTTGACCTTGCCCATCGGTTCACCATCGCGGGCTGGCAACATCGTAATAGGAAATTCCGGATAGCCGACATCCAATGAGCGTTGATCAACCGTGGTGCCCTTCACTTTTTTGGGAATATTAGCAGATACTTCCTCAAACCACGCTTTAGCTGCGGTTAATAATTTATTGGTTAGTTCCGGTTGTTGTTCATTAACACTCGTCGTCTGCCCTGGATCGTTGACCATATCGAATAATTTACCGGCGGCGTCCAAACGGTATTGCTGCGTGCGCACGGTAAATTTTCCGGCCCAGGTGCTAAACAACATGCGATCATCCCAGACAACCGATTCCTTTTTCAACAATGGCGAGAGATCACGACCATCTAATGGTTTATCACCGACGCGTGGCACCTTGGTCAGCGACAACAAGGTCGGCAGCAGATCAATTGCGGCACTAATTTGCGTAACTGTATGACCAGCGGGTAATTGAGCCGGCCAACGAATAAACAGTGGCGAGCGAATACCGCCTTCATCAGTCGAACCTTTTTTACCTTTCATGCCGCCGGTGTAGCGACTGGAATTGGGGCCGTTATCGGAAAAATACAGCACGATGGTGTTATCTACAATTTTTAGATCCGCTAATTTATTAAGCACGCGACCGACATTCCAATCCTGATTTTTGACCATCGCCAACGCACAACGCGTTTCTTCTGCTCTTTCTTGTTTCGCGTCCGTTGCGCCCTGAGTAATCGGCATGTCCTTATATTGCGCCCAATTTTCTGCCGGGGCAGCCCAGGGTGAATGTGGCGTCGTAAAAGGAATATAGCAGAAGAACGGCACATCCTTTTTTTCGTCAATAAATCGCAGCGCTTCATTGGTACACACATCGACAATGTAACCAGTCGTGCTTATCATTTTGCCATTACGCTCTAATGGTGCATCAAAATATTCGCCCCAATGACCTGCGCTGTGGCCAAAATATTCATTGAAACCACGCGCCATTGGATGGTACGGCCATTGACTACCATTATGCCATTTCCCAAAAGCTCCCGTGGCATACCCCGCCGCTTTCAACGCATCAGCCAGCGTTTTTTCATCCACATTTAAACGCTCTTGTCCGGTCGAAACGCCATGAACACCACCACGCATATGATAACGCCCAGTTAAAAATTCAGCCCGCGTTGGCGAGCAAACCGGACAAACATAAAAGCGATCCATTGTCACGCCCTGTTGAGCGATTGAGTCAATATTAGTTGTCGCAATTTGTTTATTGCCGTTGTGACTATAATCGCCCCAACCCGCATCGTCGGCCAGAAACACAACCACGTTGGGTTTACGTTCGACAGCAATGGTGCCAATGACGGTAAGCAAAGTGAGGGCAAGGGCAAAAATGAAACGCATGGAAGACTCTCTTTCTTTATAAATTCGGATTATGGATTGGATGCTGACAATGAAATCACCCACGTCCACTCGTCTTGATGTTACCCCATTATTACAGATGAAACGAACCTCCGCTGCCCACTTTGTGACAGTAATCCCACCCGTGGTTCCTATGCCTTTTGTCGAATTTTTCATGAATGGAGAAAATCCGCCTCGGTTAGGATCCAGACACCCTGGCTATTATTTATATTCTCCGTTGAGTGAACATGTATGAATTGCCTACATTCGCCTGATCTGTCCTAGGACCTATCAAAACTCGTCTCCGTAAAATCATTGCTCGTTTTTCGTATGATCTCAGCAAAACCGTCGCGCAAAATTACGCTATGAGCGATAGCTTTTTTATTCGTGGCTCTCAAGGAATTGGCGCTGTCTTGGCGTCCGCCCGTAACGCGGCGAGGAGCACATAAATGCGCGCCCCGTTATCGCGTTGGGTGCCTGGCTAATCTAATTGCTATGCAAAATGACCGTCGGTGCTCGATTTCGTATAAGGAATGGCAGTCTTCCCCCTGTGCAGTGAGCACGGCATTGCCAAACTATGCCGTGTTCGCGTTTACCAGATTAAGCGCAAGCCACCTTTACTAGTCACCCTTTAAGGCTGCCACTCGTCTTGGTTGGTCTCTGTCACTAGGAATTTTCATGCAACGAAGAGCCATCTCGCCCACCTTGCATTTGCTTGCTGTGGGAATTTTTTATTCCAGCATCCCTAGTTTCGCGGCTGAAGGTACCCGATTAATTGGCACCGGTCCGATTCAAGTCAGCACGGCTGGCGCTGGTGTTGCGGCACCACAAAATTCTAGTTGGCTGTCCCTCAATCCAGCGGGAATGGTTATGCTGTCAGACAGCGTTGATGTCAGCACTGATGTCATTCAAGGGCGAGCCAGCTTGACGCCGAATGGGTTACTAGGAAATAATACGGCTGGACGTATTGAAGATGATGTGGTTGTTTACGCTCCTGCGGCAACCGTGGTTAATAAAATTAATGACAATGACACCATCGCACTTGGATTTTATACCGTATCCGGTCTCGCCGTTGGTTATCCCTCATCACGTAGCTCTCCGGGTGCCGCTGGTGGATTTGATCGTCGTGCTGAACAACGGTTTATTACTACTAGCGCAGCTTATGCGCGCCGCATCACTGATCAGCTGTCTGCCGCGCTTGCATTAAATATGAATTACGTCGATTTGCGCTCTGATTCGATTATTGCAAGCGGAGCACAAACCAGCGGTACTTTTGATATGCATTCGGCACTTGGTGCTGGTTTTTCCCTGTCTCTCTTTCAACATTTTGACCAGGTTAGTTTTGGCGCGATGTATACTTCACGCCAATGGATGGAAACGCTTGATCGTTACCGTGATGCCTTTGTTGGTACGCCAGATCAACCACAGGTCTTTCAAGTTGGCATCGCGTGGCGTCCCGTGGCGTGGTTTGAGCCGCTGCTGGATTACCGCTTTATTGATTGGAGTTCGGTTAAATTTTACGGTCAGGGACTACGTTGGCGTGATCAACATGTGGTTAAACTCGCGGGTATCGCCCATGTGCATCCAGATCTCACCATCCGCGGTGGCATATCGTATGGGCGCTCTCCCATTACTGAGTCAGAAGTTTTTATTAATGGTTTATCTCCACTCATTAGTGAATGGCATACGACCTTAGGTATTGGTTGGCAGGCTAATCCGGCCTGGGATATCCAACTAACTTATTTGCACGCCTTTGAAAATACGTTGACTGACAACGGCAGCGATGGATTTGGCAATGGCACGCAAATTAGTCTTGAAGTCGACGCGATCGTTGCTGGTGTGGGTTGGCATTATTGACCAAACCCGCCGATCAACACCGGAAAAATAAAATGATAAATACCCTCCATCACGTTGGATTCATTTTACTCTTGTGCCAAGCTTTAAATTCTGGGCACTTGTCAGCGGATGAAAGCGATCCCAATCTTTGGTATACGCGTGGCGTTGAATTCTTTTATCAAGCTAAACCGACTGAAGCCGTTGCCGCATTTGATCGA